>RFRI01000510.1 GCA_009924535.1 Verrucomicrobiota bacterium | reverse complement strand
GCGTCCTTGCCTTTGCGTTCCGGCAGGCCGAAGCCTTTCTTCGCGACGGCTTCTTTCTTGTCGGCCGGCGCGTCGGCGGCGCCGATCGAGGCAGCAAGGCAGCATGTGAGGGCGAGGGTCAGCAGGCGAAGCATGGGCGCAGATTGCGGAGGTTTCCTAGGTAAGCAAACCCCGGAAGGGCGAGGAAGTCGCCGGAGTTGCAATGTATCGGCCACGGATTATCAAAAGGCCATGAATCTCACCCCGGGTTCGTTCTTCCGTCTGGCCGGTCCGCTGCTGGCCGCCGTCACGCTCTGCGCCCAGACCGCCCAGACCGCCCAGGTCGTCGAGACCAAGACGATCACGCCGGCCGACGAGCCGTATGCCGGTTGGCCAACGGTGGCTCGGCGGGCCAACGGCGAGCTCTGGGTGAGCTGGTCCGGCGGCCGCGACGGCCATATCTGTCCGATGGGGCAGGTGCGGGCAATGACGTCGAAGGACGACGGCGCCACGTGGACTTTTCCTCGCGTGCTTTTTGACGGACCCATCGACGATCGGGACAGCGGCGTGCTCGAGACCGCCAAGGGCACTCTTCTGGTCACCACGTTCACGTCGCTGGCTTATGAGGAGCGAGGCTTGCTTCAGAAGCAAACGCCGGAGCGGCAGGCCCGCTGGAAGGCCGCGCAGGACCGCCTGACGGCCGAAGAACGCAAGGCTCAGCTCGGCGAATGGGTCCTCCGCTCGACCGACGGCGGCAAGACCTGGTCTCCGCCCATCGCGACGATCGTGAACAGCCCGCACGGGCCGACGCAGCTGAAGGACGGACGCCTGTTATACGTGGGCAAGAAACTCTGGAAGGATGACGGCCGGATCGGCGTGGCCGAGTCGAAGGACGACGGCCTGAGCTGGACGTGGCTCAGCGACATTCCGACGCGTCCGGGCGACTTGGTGAAGAACGGCTATCACGAGCTGTGCGCGCTGCAAACCGAGGACGGCCGGATCATCACCCAGATCCGTAATCATAACAAACCCGACGTCGGCTCGACCTTGCAGTGCGAGTCATCGGACGGCGGGAAGACCTGGACCGTGCCGAAGTCGATCGACGTCTGGGGGCTGCCTTCGCACCTGCTCAAGCTCAAGGACGGGCGTTTCGTCATGACCTATGGCTATCGTCGTAAGCCTTTCGGCAATCAGGCGCGGGTCAGCCCGGACCAGGGACGTACGTGGGGCGAGCCGTTGACGATCTCGGC
>RFRI01000509.1 GCA_009924535.1 Verrucomicrobiota bacterium | reverse complement strand
AGTTAATCGCTGCCATACGGCCCTCCGTCCATTGAAATGCTGCTGCCGCGCTGCGCCCGGTCGGCGCAGCGGCCCTGCTGGCTACACCCGGCTCCAGTCGAACTGCGCCCGCTCGCCTTTGCCGTATACCTTCAGTGCGCCCCTGTCGCCAATGGCATTGGGACGCTGGAAGATCCAGTTTTGCCAGGCGCTCAGGCGGCCGAAGATGCGCGTGGCCATGGTTTCGGTTCCGTTGAAGCGCAGGTTCGCTTCCAAGCCGCTTAGCGCGTCGGGCGACATCGCGATGCGCTCCTCGATCGCGATGCGCAACTCGTCGTCCCAGTCGATGTCGTCCGGGTTCGCCGTCACAAGGCCCAGCGCGAAGGCGGCGTCGGCGTCCAGTCGCAGGCCGGTGGCGGCCCGCACCGCGTCGAGCGCTGCCTTCTCGTCGTAAAAGCGACGAGCCAGCCGGCTCTGGCCGGTGGCCATCGGGTAGAGGGCGAAATTGCAATCGGTCACAGTTCGACGGCAGCGATGTCCTCCGGTTGCTGGCCGCTGGGCGCCTTGACGGTGAAGGTCGCCGCGCGCCTGGGCGTGAAGAAGTTCAGCTATCCCTTCGAACTCGAAGGCGGCGGCATCGAAGTCTCCGGCGACGGCCTGCTCCTCACCACCGAGGCCGTGCAGAACAACCCGAACCGCGCCGAAGGGCGCGACGACGCCGCGTTCCACGCCGCCCTCCGCGACGGACTCGCGATCGACGAACTGCTCTGGATCGGCGAAGGCCTCGCCAACGACGACACCGACGGACACATCGACAACCTCGCCCGTTTCATCGCGCCGCGCACGATCCTCGCCGTCAGCGAGACCGACAAGGCGTCGCCCAACTACGCGCCGATGCAGGAGAACCTCAAGCGCCTCCGCGAGATGCGGCCGCGCGGCCAGCGCCATAGGCAAAGTCCTCGAGCCATTTTGCTTCGACGTCCGGCCCCATCAGAATGGAGAGCAAGGCGTCACCAGGCGTGGCACCCGCGGCGGCGAGGTCGCTGAGAGGTCGGGCGAGAGCTTTTCGTCCGATTAAACTAGGCGGAGTGGATCGAGTGAAGTGAACTCCTTCCACCACGGCGTCCGTTTTCAGAACCAGGTCAGTTTGATTGGATGAAGAATGATGAAGAACGGCGCAGTCATGGCCCAAGGCATAACGGATGCCGGAAGTTCGCCGCCGGAGGAAAGGTGCCGTCCAACACTCAATC
>RFRI01000508.1 GCA_009924535.1 Verrucomicrobiota bacterium | reverse complement strand
TGGAGAAACACGATGAGTGGCACGGAAGGTCCAGCGACATCGTGCGCCGCAGATTCGGAGCGCCAGTAGATGACCTTCTGTGCCGTGCCGTCCTTTGAACTCGGGATATCGATGGCGAGCCTGAGCGCGGCGGCCTTGCTCTCGGCGGCGGACGGCCGCTTTACTGCGACCTTGGGTTCGGCGGCGCAGACGACGGAGGCCAAGAGTAGGGCGAGGAGTCTCACTTCAGTTCAGGGCGTAGGTACGCCTTGATGTAGTCGTTCGGGTTGGCGTGGACGACGTTCGGGGCGCCGGGGTAGACGAGTTCGCAGGGCGCCTTGATCTCATCGCAGTGTTCCTTGAGCTTCACGCCGAAGTTGGCGGTGTGCGTCGGGTCCTTCTCGTCCTTGCCGAGATTGGGCGGGGTGCCGAAGAAGAGGCCGACGGGCGGGTCGTCGCGGGTGACGAGTTCATACGGCGAGTATTCCTTGATCCAAGGCATGATCTTCTCGCGGGCGGCGTAGAAGGCGTCGAACGAGGATTCTTTCTTCTTCGAGTCCCCGACGATGCCGAAGGCGTGTGAGCCGTAGCGGCTGTTCGGCGTCCACTCGCGCATCTGCTGCGGGTCGAGGGAGGTCTGCGGCACCTGGACGGCGGCGCAGGTCAGGCGGGTGGATTCGCGGGCGATGGGGTCTTCGCTCTTCGGGTCGGCCAGATCGTCGTGGAAGGCGAGCCAGAGGCTCGTGCAGGCGCCCGCGGAGCCGCCGGCGGCGCCGACCTTGGTCTTGTCGAGATTCCATTCCTTGGCCTTGCTGCGGCAGAATTGCAGGGCGCGGGCGCAATCGAGCATCGGTCCTTTCACCGGAGGGACGACCTTGTCCTCGGTGGCGTCCTTGATGGTGCGATATTCGACGGAGACGACGGAGATGCCGGCGGCGAGGGCTTCCTTGAGCATGCCGTTGACCGACGAGCGGTCGCCGTTGGTCCAGCCGCCGCCGTGGATGTAGAAGAGGAGGGGCGTGGGCTTGTCCGACTTCGCGCGCCAGAAATACATCACCTGCATTTTGTGCGCTCCGTAGGCGATGTTCTCGTCCGGCTTAACCGCCAGCGGCGACTTGAGGTGTTCCGGGTTGCCGTCGTTCTGGAAGCGAGCCGGAGCCTTCGGGGTCTCGGCCTTGGGTTTGGCCGGGGTGTCGACGGCCAGGAGGGAAGCGGCGCCCAGGGACAGGGCGACGACGGAAGCGAGCAGG
>RFRI01000507.1 GCA_009924535.1 Verrucomicrobiota bacterium | reverse complement strand
GGCGACCAGTTCGGCGAAGGTGGAGGTGCGGGCGAGGCGGCCGGTGCCGCGGGCGGCGATGATCGCGTTGACCACGCGGAACCAGCGGGGCTCCTCGCCGTAGTCGCGGACGGCCCGTTCGATCTCGGCGCGTTCGCCGCGCTCGAGGAACTCGGCGGCGCTGCGGCCGATGCGCGTGTCCATGCGCATGTCGTTCGGCGCGTCGAACCGGAAGGAGAAACCGCGTTCCGGGACATCCAACTGGTATGAGGACACCCCAATGTCCATCAGAACACCGTCGAACAGCCCCGGGACGCGGTCAAGGTGGCGGAAATTCTCGGAATGGAAACGCAGGCGGCCCGGATGGGCGGCGAGCAGGTCGGCGGAGCGTTCGCCGGCGGCGGGGTCGCGGTCCATCGCGTCGACCGAGCAGCGCGGCGCCCGGGCGAGGATCGCCGCGGTGTGGCCGCCGCCGCCGAAGGTGCAGTCCAGGTAGGCGCGTCCGTCCTGCGGAGCGAGGAGCGTCAGGCACTCCTCAAGCAGGACTGGAACGTGGCTGGTCATTCGGCGGGCTGTGAATAAGGTGTGAGCAGTGTAAGTAACTTCTGGATACGACTCACAAGCCCAGCTCGCGCAAGGCGCGGAGGATGGTGAGCGCGTACTCGGATTCGCGGTCGGCCTTGGGCGGCGTCGGCGAGGAGAGGTGGAAGGTGGTGAAGCCGCCGCGGAAGATCACCTCGTGCTCGAGCTTCGCTTCCTTGACGATGTGGTCGTTGAGCGTGATGCGGCCGGCCTTGTCACACGTGACCTGGATGCTGTTCGTGCCGAGCAGGCTGAGCGCGTCCATCTTCACCGGATCGCTGACGGTCACCTGTGAAGCCGCGACGCGGATGCGTTCGGCCATCGACGGAGGGAACACCACGACCGAGGCCAGCGCCGGGTGATACATCGCGAGAAAAGTCGCCTCCGCATCGAAACGCCAGGCCGCCGGGATCGTGACACGGTTCTTCTCATCCAACTTTCCGTTGTGGATGCCCGTGAAGAGACCGTTGTTGGCGCCAATAGACATTGCGTATGGGGAGTTGCCCCCAGATGACCCACTTTTCCCCACACTCCTCCACCCGTCAACATTTTAGCCGGAGATCTGCCCAATTTCTTGTTCACAGCGCAGCCAGGGTGACTAAATGACTGATTTCAGTCTTTATTTAGCATAAGTCTCTGTCTTTCAAGTATTTGAGTTAAAAGGTGACC
>RFRI01000506.1 GCA_009924535.1 Verrucomicrobiota bacterium | reverse complement strand
GATGAGAACTCACGCTTCTGTCCGCCCAACAAGCGCTTGCTTGCGTCTGGCTTCGTTATGCCCTCGCACTTCACTGAGTCTGTCGGTGATATCGTGATCGCATGCGATACCTCGGGCTCTATGCACGGCTACTACCCTGTCGTGTTCGGTGAGATCGCGCGTGTGTGTAACAACGTCAAGCCTGACAGCGTGCGCGTCTTGTGGTGGGACACATCAGTCGACGGCGATCAGTCGTTCAAGCCACACGAGTACGACAACATAGCCAAGTTGATGAAGCCTGTCGGTGGCGGTGGCACTACTGTGTCATGTGTTGCCGACTATGTAGATCAGCACAAGATCAACGCCAAGGCGATCATTTACTTAACAGATGGTTACATCGAGAGTGACTATCGCGTTCCCAATATGCCTGTCTTGTTTGGTGTTGTGGACAACGAAGATTTCGTACCACACACAGGCAAGGTCTTGCGTATCACCCCGTAAGTTTATTAACCATTAGGAGAAACAACATGAATACACCACGCTATAACTTAGACACATGCGCCATGCTCGTAGAGTTCAACGCATCAGTCTGGACTGCACGCAAGTTAGACCGCTCAACTACTGACGAGGTAGTGGCAAACAAACATGCCGCCGCGAAAGATGCGGCTCGTGTCAACAAACATCTATTGGCGGGTCGCACCGAGTTAGATGTTATTACGCAAGCCGTTGGTCGTGCGCGTGCGTATGTCTATGACCACACCTTGCCTTGGTCTGACTCAGGCTTACGCCTGTTACCTACGCAGAACTTCATGGCGTTCACCGAGCGCATGAATGAGTTCAACGAGGAGATCGAGGCGTTGGTCAAGTCGTTCGTCACCATCTATCCCACATTGATTACGGCTCAGGCTATGGCTCTTGGTGATATGTTCAAGCGCGACGACTACCCAACGGCTAACGAGATCATGACTAAGTTTGCGTTCCGCGTGAACTACATGCCTGTGCCTGTTGCGGGTGACTTCCGCGTAGATGTGGGCAACGAAGCGCAAGCCGAACTCAAGAAGAAGTTAGACGAGTTAGCAGAGGAGCGCATCAGCAACGCTATGAACGACATACGCGATCGCTTGAGCACACACTTGAAGCGCATGTCTGATCGCTTGACTACTGACTATGTGCAGGGTGAAGCCAAGCAACGACGCTTCCACGACTCTCTTGTTGAGGGTGCGTTGGAGTTATGTGACTTGACCAAGGCGC
>RFRI01000505.1 GCA_009924535.1 Verrucomicrobiota bacterium | reverse complement strand
CAATGCGAAGCGCCTCCTCTGGGCCGGCTTCATGGCTATCCTCGCGGCCGGCGTCGGCTTCGCCCTCCGCGGCGGCATCTTCGGCGCTTGGGCGTCCGAATACGGCTTCACCGCCTCCCAGCTCGGTGCCATCGGCGGCGCCGGCTTCTCGGGCTTCTGCTTCGGCATCATCATCGGCGGCGTGATCGTCGACAAGATCGGCTACGGCAAGCTCGTCGCCCTCGCGCTCCTGGGTCACATCCTCTCGGCCTTCGTGACCTTCGGCGCTTCCGACGCGAAGAACGCCTACGGCTTCCTCTACTGGGGCATGTTCATCTTCGCCTACGCGAACGGCACCCTCGAAGCCGTGGCCAACCCGCTCGTCGCCACGATCTTCCCGAAGCAGCGCACGCACTACCTCAACATCCTGCACGCCTCCTGGCCGCTCGGCATGGTGGTCGGCGCCGTCGCCTCCTACCTCCTCGGCTCGGTGCTGCACCTCGGCTGGAAGGGCCAGCTCTCCTTCTACCTCGTCCCGACCATCGCCTACGCGGTGATGTTCATGGGCCAGACCTTCCCGAAGTCGGAAGCCGCCGAGAAGGGCGCCTCCTTCTCCGAGATGTTCAAGGACGTCGGCATCCTGGGCTCGCTCGTCGCCTGCTACCTGCTCTCGATCTTCCTGGGCAACGTGCTCGGCCCGGTCTTCAACATCGATAACCTCGGCCTCTACCTCGCCGGCGTCCTCCTGATCGCCGTCGGCGTCATCACGCGCTTCTCGATCGGCTCCCTCCTGCTCTTCGTGCTCTTCATCACCCACGCCATCGTCGGCGCGGTCGAACTCGGCACCGACGGCTGGATCGAAGCCATCACGGGCAACCTCTTCACCGCCGAACAGGGCAAGATGCTCTTCATCTGGACCTCGGCCATCATGTTCGGTCTGCGCTTCTGCGCCCACTGGATCGAGACCAAGCTCGGCCTCTCCCCGATCGGCATCCTGGTCACCTCGGCCCTCCTCGCCTTCTTCGGCCTGCAGCTCGCCTCGGGCATGAATAGCTTCGCCATCGCGCTCGTCGCCCTCGGCATCTACGCCCTCGGCAAGACGTTCTTCTGGCCCACGATGCTCGCCGTCGTCGGCGACCGCTTCCCGCGCTCCGGCGCCGTCGCGATGTCCATCATGGGCGGCATCGGCATGCTCTCCGCTGGCCTGATCGGTGGCCCCGGCCTCGGCTACGCCAAGGACCGCTTCACCGC
>RFRI01000504.1 GCA_009924535.1 Verrucomicrobiota bacterium | reverse complement strand
GGCAAGGCCTCGCCGGGCATGATCGAGAACATCCAGGTGCACATCGAGTCCTACGGCATGACGCAGCGCCTGAAGGACATGGCCGCCATCACCACGCCGGACGCGCAGACGATCGTGGTCCAGCCGTTCGACAAGGGCGTGATGGATGACATCCGCAAGGCGATCATGGCCGCCAACGTGGGCATCAACCCCGTCCCGCAGGGCAACTTCATGCGCTGCCCGGTCCCGTCCCTCTCCGGCGAACGCCGCCTCGAGCTCGCCAAGCGCGCCACGCAGATGGCCGAAGAAGGTAAGGTCCGCGTGCGCAACGCCCGCCGCGACGCCCTCGAAGTCCTCAAGAAGGGCAACAAGGAGAAGCTCGTCACCGACGACGAGCTGAAGCGCTCCGAAAAGGAGATCCAGACCCACACCGACACCTTCACGGCCGAGATCGAAAAGAACCTCAAGGCCAAGGAAGCTGACCTGAAGGGTTAATCGTCAGCCTCTTCCCCTTTTCATGAACATTCACGAATACCAAGCCAAAGAACTGTTCGCTCAGTTCGGCGTCGCCGTGCCCAAGGGCGTGGCGGTCACCTCTGCCGCCGAATTCGAAGGCGCGCTCGCCAAGATCGACACCGCCGGTGGCATCATGGTGAAGTCCCAGATCCATGCCGGCGGCCGCGGCAAAGGCACGTTCACCGATGGCTTCAAGGGCGGCGTGAAGTTCTCCCCGACCAAGGAAAAGGCGCTCGAGAACGCCAAGGCGATGCTCGGCAACACCCTCGTGACCGCCCAGACGGGCGAAGCCGGCCGCAAGGTCCAGACGATCTACTTCACCGAAGCCGCCAACCTGGGCAAGCGCCCGGACGGCCGTGACGACGAATACTACCTCGCCATCCTCCTCGACCGCGCGACCTCCTTCCCGGTCATCGTCGCCTCGACCGAAGGCGGCATGGAGATCGAACACGTCGCCCACCACACCCCGGAGAAGATCTTCAAGGTGCAGGTCGACCCGGCCGTCGGCCTCCAGGCCTTCCAGGCCCGCCAGATCGCCTTCTCGCTCGGCTTCTCCGGCGACCTCTTCAAGCAGTGCGTGACCCTCGTGACGAAGCTCTACCAGTTCTACTGGGAAAAGGATTGCGCGATGGTCGAAGTGAACCCGCTCCTGGTCACGAAAGAAGGCAAGCTCCTCGCCCTCGACGCCAAGGTGTCGTTCGACGACAACGCCCTCTTCCGCCACCCTGACGTGGT
>RFRI01000503.1 GCA_009924535.1 Verrucomicrobiota bacterium | reverse complement strand
GACGGCCTTGCGGACGCCGATCTCGCGGATGCGTTCGTTGATGGAGGCCAGCATCACGTTCATGATGCCGATGCCGCCGACGAAGAGGGAGATGCCGGCCACGCCGCCGAGCGAGAGCTTGAAGGCCGCCTCCGTCTTGCGGAAATCCTCGAGCGTCTGCTCGTTCGTCGAGATCGCGAAATCGCGGAGGCCCTTGTGGCCGGCCAGCATGGTGCGCTCCGTCTGCTCGACCGCGTCATGCAGGCGTTCGGCGTCGCCGATGCGGAGACCGAGGCCGCTCAGGCGGTCGTTGCCGATGAACTTCGCCTGCGCCGTCGAGACCGGGATGAAAGCCCCGCTGTTGCGCCAGCGCCAGGCGCCGCCGCCGCTGCGCGAGTTGGCCGAACGGATCTGCATGCCGCTGCCCTCGATGTTGTTGAGGACGCCGACGACCGTGAAGCGGCGACCGCGGATCTTGACCACCTTGCCCACGGGGTCGACGTTGGCGCCGAAGAGCTCCGGCACGACGGCCGAACCCAGGACGATGACGTCGTTCATGTTGAGCACGTCGAGGTCGCTGATGAAACGTCCGAAGCCGGGATCGATCCAGCGCTTCGCGACCGGCAGATAATCGGCCGTGACGCCCGTGACGTAGGTGCTCGTCTCATGCCCTTCGATGATGAGACGTTCGTAGCCGACGCGCGCCTCGGGCGAGATGTTCTCGACCAGCGGCACCGTCTTGCGGATGCGGTCCACGTCGCGCATGGTGACGCCTTCCGAAAGCTCCGAGAGGTGCTCCTGCTCCTTGGGCAGCTGCTCGCGCGTGACCGTGATCTTCTCGATGCCGCCCATGGCGTCGACGAACTGGCGGAAATTGCCGACCATCCCCTGGACGACGGTGACCATCGCGACGAGCGACGCCACGCCGAGGATGATGCCCGACATCGAAAGGAGCGAACGGACCTTGTTGGCCTGGAGTTCGCGGAGGCCGTTGACGACGGCGGGACGGATGCGGTCGAAGAGCTTCATCGGGTGCGGTCCTCATGGACGAGACCGGCGCGCATCGAGATGACGCGGTGCGCCCGTTCGGCCACGGAAAGGTCGTGCGTGACGAGCACCACGGTGATGCCCTCCTTGATGAGCGAGCCGAGGAGGTCGAGGATGCGGTCGACGTTCTTCACGTCGAGGTTGCCCGTCGGTTCGTCGGCGAAGATGATCGAAGGCGAGCCCACGATGGCGCGGGCGATGGCGACGCGCTGGC
>RFRI01000502.1 GCA_009924535.1 Verrucomicrobiota bacterium | reverse complement strand
CGCCCTGGCCGACGCCCTCCGCCATCCCGAGAAAATCGCCGCCACGCTCGAACGTTTCAAGGTCGTCGGCAAGCCGATCACCGGCACCCCGACCTTCGCCGACGTCGCCATGCGCGTGAGCACCGACGACATGGCGAGCAAAGGCGGCGACGCCGGCTGGCGCAACCTCGACGACCTCAACGAGACCGTCACCGCCAAGCTCAAGGCGCTCAAGGTCGGCGAGATTTCCGACCCGCTGAAGTTCGACGTCGGCTCCGCCCCCATCTACGTGATCGTCAGCCGCGAAGCGGATCGCCCGAAGGGCTACGCCGACGTCAACGACCCTGACGTGATGGTGGAAATCGAGAACAAGGTCCGCCAGATCAACATGAAGGTCGCCGTCAAGGCTTGGCTCGACGACCTCCGCTCGAAGCACCACGTGCAAGCCAAGATCCGCTGAGATGAGCGCCTCCCGAGGCGCCCCAGCGGCAGGCACCGACGTCGCCACAGCCTTCGACTGCCAAGCGTTTCCGGCACGCTGCGCGGGCGTGCTGCTGCATCCGACCGCCCTGCCTGGCGACGGCCCGGTAGGTTCGCTCGGCGCCGAGGCCCGACGCTTCGTCGACATCATCGCCGCGGCCGGCTTCTCCTGGTGGCAGGTCTGCCCGCTCGGGCCGACCGGCTACGGCGACTCGCCCTACCAGGCGCTCTCCGTCTTCGCCGGCAATCCCTACCTGCTCGACCTCGCCGACCTCGGCGCGCGCAAGCTGCTGACCCCCGAGGAGATCGCCTCGCTGCGCCGCGGGAGCGACGGGCGGACCGACTACGGTCGCCTATGGAACCAGCTGCGCCCCGCGCTGCAGCTCGCCGCCCGCCGCGGTGCCGCGACCCTCAGGCAGAACGCCGCCTTCCAGCGCTTCGGCGCAAGACAGGCCAGCTGGCTCGGGGCATGGTGCCGCTTCTCCGCCCTGCGCGAGGTGAACGGCTTCACTGCGCCGGACAAGTGGACGATCGACGAAGCCCCGGCCGGCCTCGTCGCCGAAGCCGAGGTGCTGCAGTTCCTCTTCGCCGAACAGTGGCGCGCCCTCCGCGAATACGCCCAAGGCAAGGGCGTCCGCTTCTTCGGCGACGAGCCCATCTACGTCTCCGCCGACGGCTGCGACGCCAAGACGCGCCCCGAGCTTTTCCAGCTCGACGACGCCGGTCGTCCGCTCGCCGTGGCCGGAGTCCCGCCCGACTACTTCGCCGCCGACGGGCAGCT
>RFRI01000501.1 GCA_009924535.1 Verrucomicrobiota bacterium | reverse complement strand
TACCACCCCCGCCTATGCCTGGCATCCGCGTCAAACCATGGAACCGTGTCGACGGTCCCATCTACAGCCTCGCCACCACGGCGAACGGCAAAGGCAACCTCAACATCTGCAGCTACGTCACGCCGATCTCGATGAAGCCCAAGCGCTTCATCATCGGCGTCTACAAGGACACCAAGACGCTCGCCAACCTGGAGGTCAATCCGGTCGGCCTGCTCAACTACATGGCCAAGGACCAGGCCAATCACATCAAGCTGCTCGGCAAGAAGTCCGGCAACTCGACCGACAAGATCACCCAGCTCGGCAATCAGATCGAACATGTCGGCGACGGTCTTTTCATGCTCAAAGGTTCGATCGCGACGTTGCGCCTCCGTTTCATGGAACGGCTCGATTGCGGCGATCACTGGGCCTGGCTCGCGCACGTCGACTCGTACGAGAACCTGCGCGAGGCGCCGCCGCTCACCCTGGAAGAGCTGAAGCGGTTGAAGCTGATTCTGGCCTGAAGGTCCAGGCCAGGGGGAACGCTGGCACGTTGGCAAGTGGGCATGGGGAGAATGTGACCCAATAAAAGAGCCGGACTTAGTCCGGCTCGTGTTTTGCTGCCCTAGCCCTGCGCGGCAAGGCCGCGCTTACTTCTTCTTGGGGGCCTTCTTGGCCTTCAGCTCTTCGCGGTGCGGGATCAGGTAGGTGCGGCCGCGGATGAGGCGTTCGTAGAGGTCGACCATGGCGACGCCTTCGCGGGGACGGACCGAGTCGGCCTTGGTCGCGCGGTCGACCTGGCGCTTGAGCATGCGGCAGAGGTCTTCGGCGTTGTATTGGATCATGCCGAGGATGCGTTCGACGGAGTAGCCCGGGATGCTTTCCTCGATGTAGAAGCCGTCGGCTTCGTCGTCCTCGAGGAAGACGTGGGCTTCGTTGACGCGTCCGAAGAGGTTATGAAGGTCGCCCATGATGTCCTGGTAGGCGCCGACCATGAAGGCGCCGACGTAGTAGGGCTGGCCTTCCTTCATCGGGTGCAGGGCGAGGGTCTTGCGGACGTCCTCGAGGTCGATGAAGTCGTCGACCTTGCCGTCGGAGTCGCAGGTGATGTCGACGAGCGTGGCCTGGACGGTCGGGCGTTCGTTGAGGCGATGGATCGGGGCGATCGGGAAGAGCTGGTCGAGGGCCCAGTGGTCGAGCAGGGACTGGAAGACCGAGAAGTTGCAGACGTACTGTTCGGCCAGCATCGAGTCGAGGCGGGCGAGTTCGTCCGGGAC
>RFRI01000051.1 GCA_009924535.1 Verrucomicrobiota bacterium | reverse complement strand
TGATCTCCACCAATCTCTCCTCCGCGTTCTATTGGACCAAGGGCCTCGTACGTCCGATGACCAAGAAGCGCTGGGGTCGCATCATCAGCATCTCTTCCGTCACCGGCGTGCAGGGCAACGCGGGCCAGGCCAACTACGCCGCCGCCAAGGCTGGCCTCCACGGACTCACCATGACGCTCGCCCGCGAGCTCTCCGGTCGCTCCATCACCGCCAACGCCGTCGCCCCTGGCTTCATCACCACCGACATGACCGGCGAGCTTTCCGATGAGGTGAAGCAGAAGATCCTCAGCGTCATCCCCCTGGGACGATTTGGCTCAGTCAACGACATCGCCGCTATGGTCGATTATCTGGCTTCCGAAGAGGGGGGCTACATCACCGGGCAGGTCTTTTCGGTTGACGGAGGAATGGCTATCTGACACCCAAAAACCTAACAAAACACCCTTTTATTATGCCCGAAAACATCGAACAGCGCGTCAAGGACATCATCGTCAAGCAACTCTCCGTCACCCCCGACCAGCTGACCCCCACGGCCAGCTTCCAGGGCGACCTGAAGGCTGACTCCCTTGACCTCGTCGAGATCATCATGGCTTTCGAAGACGAGTTCGGCATCACGATCCCTGAAGAGAAGGCTGCCGGTATCAAGACCCTTGGTGATGCCATCGAGCATATCAAGGCCCACGCCACCAAGTAAGCTGACCGGGCTTTCCTCGTAGGCCCGCCCCCTTGAGCTCCGACCGCAAATCTCGCCGGGTAGTCGTCACGGGCATCGGCTCGCTGACGGCCCTCGGTCACGATAACGCGACCTTCTGGGACGCCCTGATCAAGGGTCGTTCCGGGATCTCGCGTGTCACCCGCTTCGACCCCACGGACTTCCCGTCCAAGGTCGGTGCCGAGGTCCGCGATTTCGATCCGGCCAAGTTCATGGACGGAAAGGAAGCCAAGCGTAACGACCGCTACACGCAGTACGCCGTCGCCGCTTCCCGCCTCGCCATCCAGGACGCCAACGTCGACGTCACCAAGATCGATTCCGAACGTTTCGGCGTGATCATCGGCTCCGGCATCGGCGGCATGGAGACCATTGAGAACCAGGCCCGCGTCCTCATCGAGCGGGGACCTTCGCGCGTCTCTCCTTTCACGATCCCTTCGCTCATCGCCAACATCGCCTCCGGCGTCGTGGCCATCGAGTTCCAGGCTAAGTCCGTCAACTTCGGCGTCGTCTCGGCCTGCGCTTCCGGCTCCCACGCCCTCGGCGAAGCCCTCCGCCACATCCGTGACGGTCACGCCGACATCATGCTTTCCGGCGGCTCCGAAGCCGCCATCACCCGTCTCGGTTACGCCGGCTTCTGCAACATGAAGGCGATGTCGACCGACTTCAATGACACGCCGGAGAAGGCCTCCCGTCCGTTCGACAAGCTGCGCGACGGGTTCATCATGGGCGAAGGCGCCGGTGTCCTCGTCATCGAATCCCTCGAACACGCCCAGGCCCGCGGAGCCCGCATCTATTGCGAGCTCGCCGGCTACGGCGCCACCTGCGACGCCTACCACATCACCGGCCAGGACCAGGAGGGGAAGGGACTCGCGCTCTGCCTCAATCG
This sequence comes from Verrucomicrobiota bacterium, assembly GCA_009924535.1. Lineage (GTDB taxonomy): Bacteria > Verrucomicrobiota > Verrucomicrobiia > Opitutales > UBA953 > UBA953. The sequence continues at coordinate 6,355 of RFRI01000051.1, read as the reverse complement.
CGCCCTCGCCGAGGCTGGCATCGAGAAGTCCGAAGTCGGCTATATCAACGCCCACGGTACCTCGACCCCGATCAACGACCGTTGCGAGACCCTCGCCATCAAGCGCTGCTTCGGCGACCTCGCCCCCAAGATCTCGATCTCCTCGACCAAGTCGATGACCGGTCACCTCCTCGGTGCCGCCGGCGGCGTCGAGGCGGCGGCGTGCGTCATGGCTATCCACACGGGCATGATTCCGCCGACCATCAATTACGAGAACCCGGACCCCGATTGCGACCTCGACTACACGCCGAACGTCGCGAAGGCCCGTAAGGTGGACGTGGCGATCTCGAACAACCTCGGCTTTGGCGGACACAACGCCTCGCTGATCTTCAAGCGTCTCTGAGGTTTCGGCGGTCCGCGGTGCAACCTTTTGCCTCGCGATGGGGTATAAGGGAAATAGAACTATGCCGACCCCCATGGCTCCCCGTCATCTCCTGCTCGCCTTAGGCTCCTTTTTGGCTGTCTCCCTCGGTGCCCAGGTACCCGTTCCGGCCCCGGCGCCTCCGCCCACGGTCACCGTGCGCACCTCCGTCTCCCATCTCGACCCGAAGACCGGTAAGTCCGACAGCCTGACGGCTCCCATCGTCTCGGTCATCTCCGGCTCTGAAGCCCGCGTCTCCGTCGTCGGTCGTCCCGACCCCAAGGACCCGAAGGGCCAGCCCCAAGGCGGCATGGAGCTCGTCATCGCTCCCACGGTTCAGCCGGACGGTACGGTGAGCATCTCCCTGCGCGTCGTCATTAGTGCGAAGGTCGAACCCGTCGATCCTAAGCAAGCGGGCCGAGAGCGTAAGCGCGATTCGAAGGCATATGATGGTACGCTCACTTTCTATTCGGTGCTCTCCCAGGACGGGCTCTTCTCCATCCAAGACAGCAAGGGCGGTCGCCGCTGGTATAAGCTCGGCGCCGCCGTCGATGGCTGGACCCTCGAATCCTACGACAAGGAGAAGGAGTTGCTCGTCGTCGGCCAAGGCTCGACCCACCAGGAACTCCGTCTCTATAAGTCTTCGATCGAAGCTTCCGCCAGCGAACTTAACACGGTCGTGACGGTCCGGCCGGGAGAGGTCGCTAAGGTTCCCGGCGTCGGCGGCCTCGAAGTCTCGGTGAGCGCGTCGGTCTCCGCCACCCCGGTCGCCCGCTAAGCGATGCACCGCCGCCTCCTGCTCTTGCTGTTGGCCGCCACGGCTTTCGCGGCGGAGGAAGCGGTGCCGACTCACCTGAAGGTGAAGGCGTCGTTCACCCGACTCGATAAGGACGGCAAGTCGGAAATCTACGCCGAGCCCACGGTCATCACCGTCGACGGCAAGCAGACGACGATTCGCGTTGGTTCCGCCGAGGAAGGCGTGGTCTTCACGGTAACGCCCACGGTCAATAAGGACGGTACGCTGACGCTCGAATCGGCGACGGAATCGCGTGAAGCTGCTCCGGCGCCTGCCACCGCTCCGGCGACCGCGGATACGCCCCAGCAAACACGTCCGAAGAGTAACCTGCCTTTCTTCCATGGCGTTCTGACGAAGGACAAGCTGTTCTCGATCGAAGACACCGCCGGCAAGCGCCAGTGGGTGCCGCTGGGTCGCCGGATCGATGGCTGGACGCTCCGTTCCTACGACGAGAAGCGTGAAGCGTTGACGCTGAGCCGCCTTGGTCAGTCCGTGGAACTCGTGCTGCACAAAGGCGTCATCCTCGAGTCCCCGGTCGCGGTCTCCCGCGTCAATACGACTGTTACCGTCAAGCCCGGCGCGAAGACGTTGATCGGCGGTTCGAACGGACGGACAATCACGCTCGAGGCCGAGATCCTCGACGTCTCGAAGTGACGGCTTAGGCCACGTCCAGGTGGCCGACCTTCACGAGGATCGTCGCGCCTTCCGGGCCGGTGAACGGACGATGATTGCTCATGTGCGGGCTGCGGATCCAGGTGCCGGCCGGGTAGCTGCCATGCTCGTCGCGGAAAACGCCTTCGAGGACGAGGATCTCTTCGCCGCCGACATGAGTATGCGGATTGAAACGGGTCTCGGGCGCCCAGCGCACTAACGCCGTATGCTTCGTGAGGCCTTGGTGGAGCGAAGTGACCTTGAGTCCTGGCACCATGCCTTGGCGCCAGTCCAGGGCGTCGCCGCGCAATGCGTAGGAATCGGTCTCGGGCTCCGTTGGCGTGCGTTCGTTGAGGTAGACCATGCTGGCTTCGGTCGACGTGAACGTGGCGGACACCCCAGGCGCAAGGCGGGCGTAAGAAGTAGGGCCGAGGGCTTCGCCATTGAGGCCCAACAGTCCTCGCATGACGAGTACTTCGAGCAACTTGCCTCCGTCATGGGTCATCGACTCGCCGGCCTTGAGCGAACGGAGCGTGATGCGGCTCTCAGCCGGTGCGTTGCGCTGTTCCAGCGGACGATCCCCCGCTTGGCCTGAGTATAGGTCGGTCGCATCGACGACGATGCGGAGGGAGTGGTCAGCGTGGAGGGTCATGGGGAAAGCCGTAAGGTTTAGTCGGCAAGCGCTTTGCGCCATTCGGCGATCTCGTCGCTGAGGCCGCAGGCCTTCAGTCCGATTTCGATCTCCGCATGCATAGGCTCGGTGACGATGTGCTTGGGGTCGCCCTCAAGGTCGGGGCGTGCGTGACGTGCGACGGCCCAGGCGGCCCAGGCGCGCCACTTCTTGAGGTCGGCCCGTTCGCCGCGCACGCGATCGGCCAGATGCTGATAGTGAACACGCGCGTTGCCGGCGAAGTTCTCGCTGGGTTGCTTCACCATCCAGCCGATGGCCCGGTAGGGCATGGGGTATTCGGACAGCACGTCGGCGTCGCCGTGGACGTCGCAATAGAGGGCGCGATCGACGGCGAGTAGCGCCCGCGCGGGGAGGTCCTCCAGCCAGAGTTGCTGGCCGTACTCGAGGCACAGCCGATATAGCTCAGGCCCTTGGTCGTCGCGCAAGGCGTTGAGGTCGCGCCATGAGAGTGCTCGACCGCAGGACGGCAGGAAAGGGCAGGGCGAAGGCACGCGGCTCAGGGCTTGGCGTACGGATTGGTCTTTTTCTCGACGCCGACGGAAGTCTGCCCGCCATGACCTGGTAGGAGGACCACGTCGTCCGGGAGGGTGTAGATACGGGTGCGAATCGAGGTGAGGAGCTGGTTCCAATCGCCGTTGGGGAGGTCGGTCCGGCCGACGGAGCCTTTGAAGATGGCGTCGCCGGTGAAGGCGATCTTCTGGTCGGCGGCATAGAAGAGGATGCTGCCCGGGCAGTGGCCGGGGACGTGGCGGATCTCGAACTTGAAGCCGCAGGTCTCGACGACGTCGCCGTCATCCACCCAGCGGTCGACCTTCACCGAGCGGAAATCCTCGTCGGAGAGGGACGGGATCATCGACTGGTAACGGTTACGATAAGCTTCGATGTTCTCGATGAGCTGCTGGTCGTCCTTGTGCGCGATGACCTTGGCGCCGGCCTTGGCGAAGTGGTGGCCGTCGCACATGTGGTCCCAATGGCCGTGCGTGATGAGCAGGTGCGTCAGGTTGAGTCCCTGCTTCTTGATTTCTTCCAGCAGCAGCGGGCCGGCGTCCTTGGGGGCGTCGACCACGCAGCAGTCCTTGCCGTTCTCGGCGACGACGAGGTAGGCGTTGGTTTCGAAAGGCCCGAGCGGGGCGGCGGCGATCTTCATGAAATCAGGCTCCGAAGGCTTGGCGCATCGCGGCCTCTACGTTCTCGGGCGGGCGCACGGCCTTGAACTCAAGGTTGACGAAGGCATGGACGGTGAAGCCTTCGACGAGCAGTTCGCCGTCGCGCTCGACCTGGTAGGTTAGTTTCAGGCGGGCCTTGGGCTTTTCGGCCAAGGTCACGGTGATGCGCACGCGGTCGTCGAAGCGGGAAGGGCGGTGGTAGGTCAGGCCGGTCTCGAGGACGGGCAGCAGGAAGCCGTCTTGCTCGAGCTGACGGTAGGGGGTGCCGAGCTGGTCGAGCAGGGCGACGCGGGCCATCTCGAACCAAGGAAGGTAGTTGCCATGGTAGGTCACGCCCATCGCATCGGTCTCGGCGAAGCGGACGCGGGTCTCGACGGTGGCCTGAAGCATGAGCCTGTTTTGGCGTCCGGCGGCGAATTTCCAACGCCAAACGGCGTGACGGAGGCTTCTCCTTGCCCCGGCGGGCTTCCTTCGCTGATGTCTGGTCATGGGTCAGCGCGAACGTTTCGTCATCTTCTTGGTCGGCGCCTTGCTGGGCGTCGTCCTCCTGCTCGGCGGCAAGTCCTGCGGCAGTGAGAAGAAGAATCAGCTCCGGGCGGTGCGCTCTTCGCTGAGCATGGCGCCCATGATGTACGACTTCGCGGTCATGCAGAAGGGTTTCTACGGGAAATATGTGCTCTTCGAACAGGTCGCCGAGAAGCAGGGTGGGGCGAAGGTCCGCACGCTCGTCACGGGCGGCACGCGTCGCTACTCTCCTGAAGGCAAGGAGCTCCCCGAGGAACATATCCTGATCAAGGAGTCCTACGCTCCGGGAGTCGCCTTGGCCGAAGCCGGTCCGGTGTCCTCCTATGAGTTTACCTATGCCGATCGGATTGCGATCAAGCTCCAACCCGGCCATCAGGCCTCCGAGGTCACGCTGCAGTCCGGCGACGTCGCCGCCGCTTGGGCGGGCCACGAGGAATCTCTCGTCCGTCTCGATGCCTGGCGCAAACTGCCGGGCGGTGCGCCTTGGGGTAAGCTCGAGGCGTTGGTGCGTGAATTGAACGGCCATCCCGCCGTGGCCGAAGCCCGTCTGGTCCGAATCGACTGGCAGGCCGAAGCCGAGCTGATTAGGGCTAACTCACCCAAATGAGCACGACGCTGCAGCGCGAGGGTGGTCTGACCGTGGCGCTCAGCTTGGCGGTCAACGTGCTCATGGCCGGCGCCAAGCTCAGCGTGGGCCTCATCGCCTCCTCGCAGGCCCTCGTGGCCGACGGCATCCACTCTCTCGTCGATATCGCCGGTGATATCGCGGCGATCATCGGCCTCAAGTTCGCTCATCTGCCCAAGGACGACGATCATCCTTACGGCCACCACCGTTTCTCGACCTTGGCGACGATGCTCATCTCGTCGCTGGTGCTCCTCTTCTGCCTCGGGCTCGCTTGGCAGTCGCTGTCTGCCTTGGTGCATGATGTTGAGTCGAAGCCGCCTGGTATTGCCGCCGCTTGGGTCGCGGGCGCTGCTTTGCTCATCAAGGAAGGTTTTTACCAGTATGCCCGCCGACAGGCCGAACGCCTGGGTTCACGCCTCCTGATGGCCAACGCCACCGACCATCGCGCCGATGCCATCGCGTCGCTCCTCGCGCTCGTCGCGGTCGTCATCGCGAACGTCCACCCCGAATGGAAAGCCCTCGATAAGGTCGTCGGTCTCGTGCTCGCCGGCTGGCTGGGTTCCGAAGGTATCAAACTCTTCAAGGGCGCCTGCGAAGACCTGCTCGATACCGCTCCGGCCGCGCACGTGTTGCAGGATCTGAGCGAGCACATCCTGGCCGCGCCGGGAGCCAAAGGCTTCCATGCTTTCCGTGCCCGCCGTCTGGGCGATCGTTTCGAGGTCGATTTTCATCTGCAGGTCGCCGAGACCGCCACGGTCGCCGAAGGCCATGCCATCGCGGGCCGGATCAAGTCGGATATCCTTCGTTCGCACCCGGAAGTGATTTCGGTGCTGGTGCACGTGGAGCCGGATGCCCCGGAGCATCGGAAGCAGGACGGCCACCACGGTTTCAACGCCTGAACGCGGGTTGCCTTCCGCGGGCGGACGGATTGGATGGGCGCATGAGCCCGCCCCGTCTCCTCGCCTGGTTGTTAGTCGCGACGGTCGTCCTTTCCGCCGCGCCGACGCCCAACGTCGTCTTCATCTTCGCCGACGACCAGCGGGCCGACACCATCGCCGCCTTGGGTAATCCGGTCATCAAGACCCCGAACCTTGATCGTCTCGTGAAGCGTGGCGTCGCCTTCACCCGAGCCTACATGCAGGGCGGTAATCAAGGCGCCACCTGCGTGCCTTCGCGCGCGATGCTGCTCTCCGGCCGTTCGCTCGCCCAGATCGATGAGAAGCTGCTCAAGCACGAGACCTGGCCGCATGCCTTCGGTGCGGCCGGCTACGCCACCTTCGCCGCTGGCAAGTGGCATAACGGTCCGCCTTCGATCTCGAAATCCTTCCAGCAGGCGCGCGCGCTCTTCGTGGGGGGTATGGCCAATCCGCTGAAGGCCCCGACCAGCGATATGCTGCCCACGGGTAAGCTGACCGCGGCAAAGGTCTCCCCGAAGCACCTCTGCGAAGAGGCGACCGATGAGACCTTGGCCTTCTTGAAGTCTCAGGACGGCAAGAAGCCG
>RFRI01000006.1 GCA_009924535.1 Verrucomicrobiota bacterium | reverse complement strand
AGGCTTTTCAAACTTTCTCTGATTCGTCACTGACGACATGCCCGGAGTGCAATCTCGGCCTGCGACCGCTCGCGGAGCTTCCGCCTTCCCTTGAAGCCGAGGCGCTCGACGGCGCAGACGTGGTGCGCCCCGAGGAAGAAGAGCTCGGCTGGCTCTACGTCGATTCGACCCGCCTCTTCGAGAAGGCGCGCGACGCGAGACATCATTTCGTTCCCGATGTCCGCGACCTTGCCGCCGTCGAACGACTCCTCGCCGCCGGCGACATCGCCGGCGTCTTCACCGAGGTCCCGAACAACCCGCAGCTCGAGACCGCCGACATCCCGGCGCTGCGCGCGCTTTGCGACAAGCATGGCGCGAAACTTCTCCTCGATCCGAGCAGCGTCGGCCTGGCTTCGGTCGACGTGCTGCCTTTCGCCGACGTCGTCGTCTCCAGCCTGACCAAATACGCCGGCTCCGAAGGCGATGTCATGGCCGGCGTGATCGCCGTCAACCCGACGAGGCCCGCCGCCGCCGAGCTGCTCGCCGTCGCTCGTCGCCGCCTCGAGCCGCTTCATGCGCTCGACCTCGTCGCCCTCGCGAAGCAGATCGGTCGCATGGCCGAAGTCACCCGTCGTCTTTCCGCGACCGCGGCGGAACTCGCCCGGCGCCTTGCCGCCCATCCGTCCGTCGTGCGCGTACGCACGGCCGATCAAGGTCCGACCGCGGACGCTTATCGGCGGTTGTTGCGTCCGGGCGCCGGCGCCGGCGCGCTCATCACCTTGGAGCTCCGTGGCGACATGCGTCGCGTCTACGATCGGCTCGCTGTCGCCAAGGGTCCGAGCTTCGGACTACGTTATACTCTCGCTGCTCCGTTTCTCTGGCTGGCGCATTTCGAGGAAGTCACGAACGAGCAGGGCAGGGCGCATCTCCGTGCCGCCGGCCTTGACCCCGATCTCCTGCGTATCTCGGTGGGCCTCGAGCCTGCGGAGGAGATCTGGGCGGCGTTCGAAGCCGCCCTCGCCAAATAAAAGACCCGCCTTGCGGCGGGTCGGGCTTCGTCAGTTCGAAGACTTGGTCGGGCTCGACGGTTCGTCGTCGTCCCCGTCGTCGTCCTCGTCCGTCTTGGCGACCGTCTTCTTGGGGCTGCCCTTCTTGGATGTACGGGCTTTGTTCATGCGCTCGCGGAAGGCGGCCCGCTCTTTCTCCTGTAGGGCCGGGGCGCCTTCGTCGACCTTCGCGAGGGCCGCGTCGAAGGCCTTCCGATAGGCCGCCTCGGAGTCGGTCGAGCGTTTACGGGCCGCCTTGTATTCCGCGTAAGCCTTGTTGGTCAGCGCGCGGTCGGCCTTGGCCTGCTGTTCGACGGTCATGACTTCGGGCAGGTCGTTCGCCGCCTTGCGGGCGGCGACGAGCCGGGAGTGATCCGGGTCGGGCGTGTGGCCTTCCTCCTTGGCGGGGGCGGCGATGAGCTGGGCGTGGACGCCGGCGGCGACGAGCACGGCGGCGAGGGTGGATTTGATGGTTATCATGGTGTTGGGTGGGAACGGGCTTGAAGGAAGGGTGTCCACACAGGACAATTCAAGTCCCTCGCCCTGAGGTTCACCCCATGAGTTCAACCCCTCGTCTCCTTCTGGGAGCCCTTCTGCTATTCCCGCTCGCCCTGCTGGCCCAGAAGAAGAACCGCACCAACGCGCCCATGGAGATGTCCCAGCTCCCGGCGGTGGCGACGATGCCCGACGCGTTCCCCCAGGTCGTGGGTACGCAGGCGTTCGGCCCGGCGTACAAGTTCACCAAGGACGAGGCGGTCCTCGAGGCTGCCAAAGGCATCAGCGGGATGGGCTCCCGCATCCTCAAGATCAACGCCGTCTCCGGCCAGCAGCTGACGCCTTACATCGCCCTGCCGTTCACGCATTACGTGCTGTGGTACCGTTCCTCCGATGAATGGACGAAGGGCTTCACGCCTGAGCTCAAGCGCCGGGAATACAACGCGGTCTATCTTCTCACCAAGGACTTGCTCACGCGCTACGACACCGCGGGCAAGACCTTCTTTCTCGGCCACTGGGAGGGGGATTGGTATCTCCTCCCCGACAAGGACGTGAAGAAGGACGTCTCTCCGGAGCTTGCCGCGGCGATGATCGAGTGGCTCAACGTCCGGCAGAAGGCCGTGGATGACGCCCGCTCCGAAGTGCCGTATGCGAAGTGCCGCGTCTACACTTACGCCGAGGTCAATCGCGTCCGGGACGCGATGAAGGACGGACGGAAGCGTCTGGTGAACGCGGTACTGCCCAAGGTGAACGTCGATTTCGTCTCCTACTCCGCCTACGACTGCCAGCTGCTCCCCGCCGAGGAGATCCGGGCCACGCTCGACTACGTCAACGCGCAGCTCATCGCCAAGCCGGGCCTCCCGGTGAAGCGCGTCTTCATCGGCGAGTTCGGGCTCTCGTGGAAGGTCTGCGGCGCCGACGGCGCGAAGCACGACCAACGCAACCGCGAGATCCTCGCGAAGTTCCTCACCTGGAAGCCCGTGATGACCCTGTTCTGGCAGTATTATAACAACGAGGTCGTCGACGGCGAGCAGGTCGGTTTCTGGCTCGTCGATAACAAGAACAACAAGACGCCGCTCCACGAGACCCTGACCGCGCTCTTCGCCGCCCAGGAAGAAGCGGCCAGGGAGATGCGCGGCCGCACGCGGCGCCTTCCCGGCTACGAGGACATCGCGACCTTCAGCGAGAACTGGCTCGCCGCGCGCGCGCCGCGCTGAGCGACTCGGCGCTTGAGCCCGGCGGCCGCCTGACGACATTCCCCCCATGCGCAACAAGCTGCTCATCGAGGCCGTCGGGACTTTCTTCCTGTGCTTGGCGGCCATCGTCGCGACCAACCCGCTTTCGGTCGCCGCCTTGCTGTGCGCGTTGATCTACATGGGCGCGCCCGTCTCGCTCGCCCACTATAATCCTGCCGTCTCGTTCGCTTTCCGCCTGCGCGGCCGTTCCACCTCCCGAGCCCTCTGGTCCTACGTCGGCATCCAGCTCGTCGCCGCGCTCCTCGCGTCCATGGTCGCCGGCTTCCTCCTTGGCCATGATTCGGAACACGCCAAGGGCGCCATCGATGCCTTGAGCGAATCGGCCTTCGCCGGCTTCGGCGCGACCGCGGCCGTCGAGCTACTCGGAACCTTCGCGTTGGCCTTCGTCATCCTGATGGTCGGCACCTCTCGCCTTACGGCCGGCAATAGCTACTTCGGCCTGGCCATCGCGGCGGTCGTCCTCGGCGTCTCCGGGACGTTCAGCGACTTCAACCCGACCATGAATCCGGCGGTCTCGCTGGCCTCCTCGCTGCTGGGCGCCTTCTCCGCGATCTTTGACGGGCTCATCGGCACCAAGACTTTCGTCACCGAATCCCTCTTCCTGGCCAAGATCGTCCCGCGCATCCTGGCCGAGATCGCCGTGCAGCTGGCCGGCGCGGCGGCGGCGGCTTGGCTCTTCCGTCAGCTCTTCCCCGAGGATCGCTGAAATCCGACAGGATGGCTTGAATCGGGCCGTGCTCCGACCAAGGTGGCTGCATGAACCCGCTCTTCGTAGCCCATAAGCATTACGGCTCCCTGCTCCTGCTGCTCGTTCTGCTCGTCGTCCTCGTCGCCCTCTTCAAGGGACCGAACACGAAGTTCCAGCGTATCGTCGCCGTCCTTGTCGACATCAACCTCGTCGTGGGCCTGGTAGCCTTCTTCCAGACGGCCCGGCCGATTTCATGGTTCCACCCGATCCTCGCCCTCGGCGCGGTAGGCCTACTGCACGCCGGCGCCAAGAGCGAAGACAAGGCCAAGGTCGTCCGTTGCTTCTCGGTCGCCCTCGTCCTCCTCGTCGCCGCTTGGGCCGTCAACGCCTCCTGGGGTCCGGCGTGGTTCAAGACGAATTTCGTCAAGCTGCCGGCGGTCGCGGTCATCGCCAAGTAAGCCTTTAAGATACGGTCAGGTTACGACGGCCCGGACACTGTCCGGGCCGTTTGACTTCCCATTGACCCGTGGCTTGTTGGAGCGACACTCCCGGAACACGTCTGATGTATCGCCTCGCCCTCAACATGCTCTTCGGAGACCGCGCCAAGCTCGCGATGCTCCTGTGCGGCCTGGCGTTCTCGGCGCTGCTGATGGCCCAGCAGAGCTCGGTCTTCTTCGGCATCATGAGCTGGACCTACACGCCCATGGTCAACATCCGCGCCCAGGTCTGGGTGAGCGACCCGATGGTCGAGCAGGTCAACGACGCGAAGCCCCTCCGCGACACCGATCTTGGCCGCGTCCGCTCGGTCGACGGCGTCGCCTGGGCCGCGCCTCTCCACACCTCCTTCGTCCAGGCCCGCATGCAGGACGGCAACTTGCTCGGTCCGGACGGCAAGCCGCGCTCCACTCCGCTGAAGGTCGGCGACACCTTTGAGATCAACGACATCCAAGCCCGCATCGTCGGCATCTGTAAGGTGAAGCGCGCCTTCACGGGCGGACCGTTCGTCTACACGACCTACGATCGCGCCAAGGGCTACACCCTCGGCGCTCGTCGTACGCTCAGCTTCATGTTGGTCGAGCCTCAGAAAGGCGTGACGCCGTCCGAACTCTGCGGTCGCATCGAACGTGACACGGGCCTCAAGGCCTGGACCTCCGACACGGTGATCTGGAGCTGGGGCGAGCGCAGCCTCGCCCGCAACACGTTCTGGTGGTTCTGGACCAATACCGGCATCCCGTTCTCCTTCGGCACCGCGGTGCTGCTCGGGCTTTTCGTCGGCATCGCCATCTCGGGCCAGACCTTCTATTCGTTCGTGCTCGAGAACCTGAAATATTTCGCGGCCATCAAGGCGATGGGCGCGGGCATGGGCGTCATCGCGCGCATGCTCTTCGTGCAGGCCTTCACCGCGGGCCTCATCGGCTTCGGTCTCGGCGCCGGCATGGCGCAGGCCATCGGGCGCGCGATGATCGAGAAGGGCATGCCTCCTTTCGTGATGTACCCGCAGATCCTCTGGGCGACGTTCGCCCTCGTGCTGGGCATCAGTTTCGTCTCCGCCATCATCGGCATCATCAAGGTGTCGCGCGTCGACGCCGCCTCCGTCTTCCGCGGATGAGCCACGTAGCCCACACCGTCGCCGTCCGCGCCTCCGGCGTCGACATGTTCTTCGGCACGCCCGACAACCAGGTCGTCGCGCTCAAGCAGGCCGACTTCGAAGCCCGCCGCGGCGAACTGATCATGCTCGTCGGCCCGTCGGGCTGCGGCAAGACCACCCTCCTCTCCGTCATCGCCGGCACGCTCACGCCGCAGGCGGGCACCGTGGAAGTCTTTGGTCAGCGTCTTGATGGCCTGGGCCAGGAGGAGCTCACCACGTTCCGCCGCAAGAACCTCGGCTTCGTCTTCCAGTCGTTCAACCTGATCCCGACGCTCTCGGTCGTCGAGAACGTGATGGTGCCGCTGCTGATCCAAGGTCGCCCCTACGACGAAGCCCGCGCCCGAGCGCTTGCCATCATCGAGAAGGTCGGCCTGAAGGGCCGCGATGACGGACGTCCTAATGCGCTCTCCGGCGGCCAGCAGCAACGCGTCGCCATCGCCCGCGCGCTCGTCCATGAGCCGCCGCTGCTGATCTGCGACGAGCCGACCTCGGCCCTCGATAAGGACACCGGCGCCCATATCATGGAGCTGGTCCGCGACCTTTCCCGTTCGCCCGAGCGCTGCGTGGTCGTCGTGACGCATGACCACCGCATCTTCCGTTTCGCCGACCGCATCGCCGAGATGGAAGACGGCCGCATCAGCCGCGTGGTCGACGACCCGAAGCTCCTCGACACCACTCATCTCTGATTCTCCTTATGTTCAAGAAACGCATCCTGCTCTTCGCCCTGGCCCTCGCCGGCGCCGTCGCTGCTTGGCAACTCACCCGCGGCACGGCCAACGAGACACCGATCAACCCGCCGCCCTATGAGCCTGCCATCCGCGACAAAGACGGCCTCATCGCCGCCGCGGGCCTGATCGAGGCCGCCGCCGAGAATACGCTCCTGGGTTCGCCCACGTCCGGCACGGTCGCCAAGGTCCACGTGAAGGTCTGGGACAAGGTCAAGGCCGGCGACGCGATCCTCACGCTCGACGAACGCGATCTCCGCGCCCAGCACGCCGTGCAGAAGTCCGCGGTCTCCGCCGCCGAGGCCGCCGCCGAGCGCGCCGAAGACGCCGCTCGTCGCTGGACCGGTATCAAGGACAGCGGGGCGGTCTCCGCCGCCGAACTCCTTTCCTACCAGATGGCCGCGAAGGAGGCGAAGGCCAAGCTCGCCCTCGCCAAGGCGCAGCTCGACCAGACCGCGGTGCTCCTCGATCGCCTCGTGCTGCGTTCGCCCATCGACGCCACGGTCCTCCAGGTCGGCGTCCGCGTCGGAGAGTTCGTGGTCGCCGGCGCCAAGGCGCCCGTTGTCCTCGGCGATATCGCCACCTTGCAGATCCGTTGTGACGTCGACGAACAGCTGGCCACGCGCATGCGCGAAGGTCTGCCGGCCAAGGGTTACCTTAAGGGCGAGAGTTCTCTCGCCGGCGGCAAGGATCGTTCCATCTCCCTCAAGTTCGTCCGTATCGAGCCATTCGTCATCCCGAAGGCCTCGCTCACCGGCGCCAGCGTCGAGCGCGTCGACACCCGCGTGCTGCAGGTCATCTATGCGTTCGACCGCCCGGCGGGCCGCGCGCTCTTCGTCGGCCAGCAGATGGACGTCTATATCGACGCCTCCCAAAATGCGCCGGGTAAATAAGACCTTCCTCCTCGCGGCGCTGCTCCTCGCGGGCTGCGCACATGACCCCATGGCGAAGCCGAAGGGTCCCGCCGCGCCCGCGGCGTTCTCGCAGGCCGGCCCCGTCGCCGACGCGAAGTGGGCCGAGGCGTTCGGTGACCCTGCCTTGCTCGAACTCATCGCGCAGGCCCGCAAGAACAGCCCTGACCTCGTCATCGCCCGAGCGCGCCAGCGCGAAGCGGTCGCGCTGCTCATCGCGGCCAACGCCGGCGACCAGCCGGCTCTTTCCGTCGGAGCCGGACTGGAGTCCTCCCGCATCTCGCTCGACACCGGCCGCACGCCGGTCGGTTTCGGCATCCCGCGTCGCACCGATGTGGGCGCCGTCGGCGTGAAGGCATCCTGGGAACTCGACGCCTGGGGCCGTGAGGCCGCCAAGACGAAAGCCGCCGCGTCTGATTCGCGTGCGGCGAAGTTCACCGCCGAGCAGGCGCGACTCGCCGCCGCTCAGGCCAAGGTCGACGAAGGTCTTGGCCGCCGCCGCGTCGCCGCCGCGGAGAACGCGCTGCGAGCGCTGATCGGCTCCGCCCCCGGCGAGAAGCTTCCCGAAGCGAAAGGTTCCGCCGCGATGCCGGCTTTCGGCGCGGGCGTCCCTTCGGAGCTCCTGCTCCGTCGCCCTGACCTCGCCGCCGCGGCCGCGCGCCTGGATGCCGCGGTCTCCCGCGAAGGCGCGGCCATCGCCGATTTCTATCCTTCCGTGACGCTCAACGGCCAGGCCGGCTGGCAGGCCGATCCGGCTTCGCGTGTCGGTCGCGGCTCCTCCAGCTTCTGGTCGCTCACGCCTTCGGTCGACCTGCCGCTTTTCGACGCGGGTCGACGCGAAGCCGATCTCGAGGTCGCCCGCGCGCGCATCGACGGTTCGGCCGGCGAATGGACCAAGGCCGTGCTCGGCGCCTTCCGTGAAGTCGAGGACGCGCTCGCCGACCTGCGCGAGCTCGCCTTGCAGGAAGAACTCACGGCCCGGGTGCTCGCCGCCGTGCGGGTGCGTCTCTTCAACGCAGAAGCTCGCCGCGAGGCTGGCCTTGCGAACGAGAATGAGATCACTGCGGCGCATCGCGATGAGGCGCTGGCCGCACGGACGCTTTCATTGGTGGTGTGGGAACGTCGTCAGGTCGCGGTACGGCTCGCCGCCGCCACCGGCGGCGGTTGGTCCGCCCAGTAAGTCCGCCAAAGAAGAAGGGCGTCCTCGCGGACGCCCTTCCTGTTTCCGTCAAGGCGCTCAGGCCTTGATCTGCGGGCGCTTGGGATCCGGCCAGTCGATGTGGAAGAACTCGCCGCGGGGCTTGTCCTTGCGCTCGTAGGTGTGGGCGCCGAAGAAGTCGCGCTGACCCTGGAGCAGGTTCTGCGGGAGGTTCTCGGTGCGGTACGAGTCGAAGTACGAGAGCGCCGAGCCGAGGGTCGGCACGGGGATGCCGTGCTTCACCGCGAGGGCGATGACCTTGCGCCAGTTCTTCTGCGCCTTCTTGACCGTCTTCTTGAAGTACGGGTCGAGGAGGAGGTTGGCCAGGCGGGGCTTCTTGCCGAAGGCCTCGGTGATCTTCTGGAGGAAGCTGGCGCGGATGATGCAACCGCCGCGCCAGATCTGGGCGATCTCGCCGAAGTTGAGCTTCCACTTATATTCGTTCTGGGCCTCGCGCATGAGCTGGAAGCCCTGGGAGTAGGAGCAGATCTTGGAGCAGTAGAGGGCGTCGCGGATCTGTTCGATGATCTTGGCGCGGTCCGGATTGGTCATCGCGCGCTTCGGGCCGCGGAGGGCCTTGGCGGCGGCGACGCGTTCGTCCTTCACGGCGGAGAGGCAGCGGGCGAAGACGGCTTCGGCGATGGTCGGGGCGGCGACACCCATGTCGAGGGCGTTGGCGCTCGTCCACTTGCCCGTGCCCTTCTGGCCGGCGGTGTCGAGGATGACGTCGACCAGGGGGACGCCGGTCTCCGGGTCCTTCTGCTTGAGCACCTTGGCGGTGATCTCGATGAGGAAGGAGTTCAGGTCGCCCTTGTTCCATTCTTCGAAGGTGGTGCCGATTTCGTCGGGGCTCATGCCGAGCAGGCCGCGCATGAGGTCGTAGGCTTCGCAGATCATCTGCATGTCGCCGTACTCGATGCCGTTATGGACCATCTTGACGTAGTGGCCGGCGCCGTCGGGGCCGATATGGGCCACGCAAGGGACGCCGCCCTTGATGGGCTTGCCGGGCTTGGCGCCGGTGAGTTCGACGCCGGTCACGGCGTCGACCTTGGAGGCGACGGCTTCCCAGATGGGCTTCAGTTCAGCCCAGGCGGCGGCATCGCCACCGGGCATGAGGGACGGACCGAAACGGGCGCCTTCTTCGCCGCCGGAGACGCCGGAGCCGATGAAGCGGAGGCCCTTCGCCTTGAGTTCGCGTTCGCGACGGATGGTGTCCGTCCAGAGGGCGTTGCCGCCGTCGATGATGATGTCACCGGGCTCGAAGACCGCGGCGAGTTCGTTGATCACGGCATCGGTCGGACCACCGGCCTTGACCAGGATGACGGCTTTGCGGGGCTTTTTGAGGGAGGCCGCGAAGTCCTTCATGGTGGGGCAACCGGTGAGCTTGCCCGGGGTGTTCGGGTTTTCCTTCACGAACTCGTCGGTCTTGGCGGTCGTCCGGTTGTACACCGAGATCGCGAAGCCGTGGTCGGCGATGTTGAGGGCGAGGTTCTGACCCATGACGGCCAGACCGATGAGACCAATGTCGGATTGCATAAGAGGAGCCAATGCGAACCCCGGGGGGCAGTCATGGCAAACAAGAAAAGCCGTGTTTTCTGCAAGGTAATGGCTAGTTTGGGCTACGGAAACCCCGCCGCATGCTCCTCCGCCTCGCCCTTTTGCTCCTCATGACGGCGCGGGCGTTCGCCGCCGGACCTTCCGATGATCCCGTAAAATATGCCGCCGAGATCGTCCGTCGCCATGGCGGCGCCGAGCGTCTGCTGAAGGTATTTCGCCTGGAGGAGACGTTCAGCCTGAACGGTGGCAAGAAGACCACCGACCGCACCTCCATCTTGCAGCCGCCGTCGCTCTGGTATGTCGGCAAGACCGAGCGCGTCTCCGAAGCCGGCAAGGCCTCCGTGTGCCAAGACATCTGGATGTGGACGCTCGGACCGCTCGTCGACCCCCGCACACAGCTCGCCGCCGCCCCCGACGCCACGGTCGCCGGTCGCCCGGCCCACGCCCTCAAGGTCAGCGGTACCATCGAGCCGGCCATCATCGCCTATTTCGACGCGGAGACCTACGGTCTGGTCCAGATCGACTGGAAGGGCCAGCAGTTCATCTTTTCGGGACCTAAGGAGTTCGATGGCACCCGCGTGCCCACGCACTGCGTTCTTTACGGTAAGGACGGCAAGGAGCGTATGCGCACGGACCTGCGAGCCATTACGCGCCTTCCCCAGTTGCCGGCCGGGCTGGCGGCTCCCGTTAAGTAAGAGACGGGCTTTGGCCTCGCCAGCCTCTCGCCCATTCTTTTCCTTATTACCAGCATGTCCCAGCTCGTCGGCAAACGCATCACCCTCGGCATTACCGGCTCCATCGCCGCTTATAAGGCCGCGGACCTGACCTCCCAGCTGGTCAAATACGGCGCCGAGGTCCAGGTGGTCATGACCAAGGGGGCCACGCAGTTCATCACCCCGATGACGCTCCAGGTGCTGTCTCGCCGCCCGGTGGCTTTCGATCTTTGGGCGGAAGGCGCCAACTCCATCCCGGGTCACATTGAAATCGCCGACTCCTCCGATCTCCTGCTGGTCGCCCCGCTGACGGCCCACGTGATGGCCGAGTTCGCCCACGGCCTGGCCCCCGATCTCCTGACCAGCGTCTACCTCGCCACCCGCGGCCCGGTTCTCCTTTGCCCGGCGATGAACGGCAAGATGTACGAGCACGCCGCGACCCAGGCTAACCTGAAGACCCTCCGTTCGCGCGGACACGCGATCGTCGAACCGGCCGAAGGCATGCTGGCCTGCGGTTATGAAGGCATCGGCAAGCTGGCGCCGGTCGAAGAGATCGTCAGCCGCGTGCTCTCGATCCTCGGCTAAGCCCGATGGACTCCCGCGCCCTCCGCCAGCGACTCGCGGCTTCGGCGAAGGCGCTGGGCTTCGATGCCTTCGGCGTCGCGTCGGTCGAGGTCGATGTCCGCGCCGACTATTTCAAGAAGTGGATCGCCGACGGCATGCACGGCGACATGGCCTGGCTGGCCCGCAATCCCGATCGTCGCACCGATGCCCGCAAGGTCATGCCGGAGGCCCGTAGCCTCGTGGTGGTCGGGCTCAATTATTACCAGCCGCATCCGCCGGCCGGCTACCGCATCGCGAAGTACGCGCTGGGCGCCGACTACCACGACGTGCTGCTCGAGCGATTGAAGCAGCTCTGCGAGGTGATGCGCGAACTCGGCGGCGAGCAGAAGCCGTACGTCGATACCGGTCCGGTGCTGGAAAAACCTGTCGCCGCCGCCGCCGGCCTCGGCTGGCAGGGCAAGAGCACGATCCTCATCCATCGCGGCGCCGGGACGTGGCTTTTCCTCGGGGTCATCCTGACGACCCTTGAGCTGGAAGCCGCGACGACCAAGGAGCCGGACCGCTGCGGCACGTGCACGCGCTGCATCGAAGCCTGTCCGACGGCGGCGATCATCGCCCCCTATAAGATGGATGCGCGCAAGTGCCTGGCGTACCTGACCATCGAGCATAAGGGCGCCATCCCCGTCGAATTCCGCGAAGCCCTCGGCGACCGCGTGTTCGGCTGCGACGACTGCCTCGACGTCTGCCCGTGGAACAAGTGGGCCGTGGCTACCCGCGAAGCCCGCTTCGCTCCTCGCCCGCATCCGCCGCTCCGGGTGACGCTGGCCTGGACGGACGAGCAGTTCCTTGCGCACTTCAAGGGCACGCCGGTCGAACGCCTCGGGCTCGCCCGCTGGCGCCGCAATGCGCTCACGGTCTTGGGCAACGTCGGCGAGCGCGCCGATCTTCCCGCCGCCGAGGCGCTCCTGGGACACGCGGACCCGATGGTGGCCGAACACGCCGCCTGGTCCGTCGCGCGCCTGCGCGCCCGTTGAACCTACGGGTTGCCTCGGGCCTCGGCCTCGTCCTAATGGGAGGCGTGACCCTCGCCCAAGCCTACTACGCGCTCGCCGCCTTCCTGCTCCTCGCCGGCTGGCTTATCGTCACCGACGCGCCGGTCCTGCGATCCTTCCGCCGTTCGAAGGGCGCCACTTATCTCCTCGGACTCGTCGCCATCGCTTGGTTCGGCTGGTGGCTCATGAACATCCCCGATGCCGATCTCGCGGGCTTGCCGCGTATGCCGGTAGTGATCGGCTTCATCGGCGCGAGCCTGCTGACCTTCGTTTACATGCCGGACTTCCTGTCGGTCCGGGCGCTCGGGGTGATCATGCTCTTCCTCGCCCGTCACGCCTTGGACGCAGGGTATCGCCAGCTTCCCTCCAGCCTCCTCGACGCTTCGGTCAGCTACGGCGTGCTCATCCTCTTCGGCTTCTGGTGGGCCTGCTCTCCGCCGGTCTTCTGTCGCCAGTGCGACTGGGTCCTCGCGACGGACGGACGCCGCAAGGTCGTCGGCGGCCTGAGCCTCCTGCTGGGCGTCGCGTGTGTCGTCCAGTCCTTCCGCCTCGCGTGAGCCGCGCCCTGCTCATCGTCGTCTCTGGTCCTGCCGGCAGCGGCAAGACCACGCTCTGTTCCCGGCTGACCGAAGCCTACCCGCAGGCCATCCGCCGCGTGATCACCTGCACCACCCGCGCCCCGCGCGCCGGCGAAGCGGACGGCGTCGACTATCATTTCCTTTCCCGGGCCAGCTTCGAGCAGCAGGTCTCGCAAGGCATCTTTCTCGAGCACGCCACGGTGCACGGTAATCTTTACGGCCCGCGGGCGGCCGACGTCGCCACGCACCTCGGCGCCGGCTTTGACGCGCTGTTGAACGTCGATGTCCAGGGCGCGGCCACGATCCGCGCCAAAGGCGCCGCCGACGCTCGGCTCGCCGCCGCGCTGGTGACGGTCTTCATCCGCGTGAGCGATCACGACGAACTCCGCCGCCGGCTCACGGGACGTGGCACCGATCCGGCTGACGAGATCGATCGTCGCGTGGCCGCCGCCGAAGAGGAAATCCGCCACGCAGGTTCCTACCAGCATGTGATCGAGAGCGGCAGCCGTGAAGCCGACTTCGCCGCCCTCCGGCGCATCTATCTCGCCGAGAAGGCCCGTCGCCCATGATGGAGAAGAACGACATCGCAGGCGTCCTCGACGAGATCGCCACGTTCATGGAGCTGACCGGGGAGAACCCGTTCAAGATCCGCGCCTACTCCGCCGGGGCCCGCATCCTCGAGAACATGACCGAGGACCTCGGCGAGCTCATCGATAGCGGCAAGCTGGCCGATATCCCGGGCTTGGGTGAGGCGCTCGTCGACAAGATCACGACGCTCCGTCGCGACGGCGTCCTGCCTTTCCACCAGAAGCTCAAGGCTTCGATTCCCGCCGGACTCCTCGAGGTGATGCAGATTCCTGGGCTCGGCCCGAAGAAGGTCCGCGCGCTCTGGACCCAGCTCTCCGTCGAGGACCTCGCGAAACTCAAGGAGGTCTGCGAATCCGGCGCCGTCGCCGAGCTCAAGGGCTTCGGCGAGAAGACCCAGGAGAAGATCCTCGAAGGCATCAAGAACCGCATCGCCTACGGCAAGCGCCATCGCTGGTACGAGGCCGCCGCCATCGCCGAGCCGATCCTTGCCGGTCTGCGCGCCTTGCCGCAGGTCTCGCTCGCCGAATCCGCCGGCTCGCTCCGCCGCGCCCGCGAGACCGTCGGCGACCTCGACTTCCTCGTGGCCTCGTCGGAACCCAAGCCGATCATGGATTGGTTCGTCGCGTATCCGGGCGTCAAGGAGGTCACCGCCCATGGCGAAACGAAGTCCAGCGTACGCTTCGAGAACGGCCTGCAGGCCGACCTCCGCGTCGTCCCCGCCGAACAGTTCTATTTCGCGCTCCATCACTTCACGGGGTCCAAGGAGCACAATGTCGCGATGCGCCATCGTGCGCTCGGCCGCGGACTGAGCATGAGCGAGTGGGGCTTCAAGTCCGTCGATGAGAAGTCCGTCGCGCCTGGCGCCACCAGCGAGGAAGAGGTCTTCCGCGCGCTCGGCCTGCCGTGGATTCCGCCCGAACTCCGCGAGGGCAACGGTGAGATCGACGCCGCCGAAGCCGGCAAATTGCCGAAGCTCGTCCAGCTCTCCGACCTGCGCGGCGTCTTCCATAACCACACCACGGAATCCGACGGCGACCACACGCTAGACCAGATGGCGGCCGCCGCCGAAGCCCATGGCTGGGAATACCTCGGCATCTCCGACCACTCGAAGTCCAGCTTCCAGGCCGGCGGCCTCGACGAGGCTCGCCTGGAGAAGCAGCTCGAGGATATCGCCAAACTCAATGCCTCGAAGAAGTATCGCGTGCGGGTGCTCTCGGGCAGCGAAGTCGACATCCTCAAAGACGGCACGCTCGACTTCTCCGACGACGTCCTTGCGCGTCTGGACTTCGTCGTGGCCTCGGTGCACAACCTGTTCACCTTGGACCGCGAAGCCCAGACGGCTCGGATCATCAAGGCCATCGAGAACGAGCATGTCGACATGGTCGGCCATCTCACCGGCCGTCTGCTCAATAAGCGCGAACCCTACGACGTCGACATCGCCAAGGTCATCGACGCCGCGGCGGCCAATGACACGATCATCGAGCTCAACGCCAACCCGTGGCGCCTCGACCTCGACTGGCGCTGGTGGCGGCGCGCGGCGGAGAAGGGCGTGCTGTGCTCGATCAATCCGGACGCGCACGACGTCGATCAGCTGGGCTTCGCCGCGCATGGCGTGCGGATCGCCCGCAAAGGCTGGCTGACGCCCGAGCAGGTGCTCAACACGCGTTCGCTGCCGGAAGTGCTGTCCTGGCTGGGTCGCTGAGCGCTCCTTACGGCTCGCCCTGAGGGCGCGGCCCGTCCTATCCTGCGGCATGCTGCACGATAAGCGCCGTCTGCTCCTCATCGCCGGACCTTGCTCCCTCGAATCGGAGTCCAATTGCCGGACCGTCGCCACGGAGCTCAAGGCGCTGGCCGCCCGCCATCCGGAGCTGAACGTCATCTTCAAGGGGTCGTACGACAAGGCCAACCGCACCTCGCTCGGCGGCGATCGCGGACCCGGCATGCAGGCCGGCCTCGATCTTCTGGCGATGGTGAAGAAGGACTACGGCTTCCATGTCCTCACCGATATCCATGGTCCGGAGCAGTGCGAAGCCGTCGGCAAGGTCGTCGACGTGCTGCAGATCCCGGCGTTCATGTGCCGTCAGACCGACCTGCTCGTCGCCGCCGCCAAGACCGGCAAGGTCGTCAACGTGAAGAAGGGCCAGTTCCTCTCCCCGTTCGAGATGCGCTTCGTGGTCGATAAGCTCGAAGGGGCCCAGGCCGCCGAGATCTGGCAGACCGATCGGGGCACGACCTTCGGCTACCAGAACCTCGTCGTCGACATGCGTTCCTTCCCGATCATGGCCGGCTTCGGCCATCCGACGATCATGGACGCCACGCATGCGGTACAACTCCCCGGCGCGGCCGGCGGCTCTTCCGGCGGTCAGCGCGAATACGTCCCGGTCCTTGCCAAGGCGGCGCTCGCCGCCGGCGCCGATGGCCTCTTCATGGAGACCCATCCGGACCCGAAGAAGGCCATCTCGGATGGTCCTTCCCAGGTGCCCCTCGCGGAATTCCCGGCGCTCGTCGAATCCTGCCTGCGCGTCTGGAAGGCCGTCCGCGCCTAAGCGGTCAGCTTCGCGATCGCTTCCCGATCCGGCTTGCCGCTGGCGTTGGTCGGCATCGACGGGACGAACACGTAGCGCCTCGGGCGGGCCGCCGGCTCGAGCTGTTCGCACGCCTTGCGGAGCGCGCCTTCGGCCGATGACGGTCCGATCACGCAGGCCGTCACGACTTCGCCCCACGTCGCATCGACCATGCCGAGCACGAGCGCTTCCTTCACGAGTCCGGTCGAGAGCAGGGCTTGTTCCACGCGGGCGGGATCGACCTTCTCGCCACCGGTGATGATCACGCGATCGGCGCGGCCGGAAATCTTGACACTGCCGTCCGGCGACACATCGCCCCGGTCGCCGCTCGTCCAAGGGCTTTCGAGCGGGGCGTCCGGCCATACCCCGAGGCCGAGCGCCGGAGTGGCGATGGTGACCACGCCCTCGTCGTTCGACGTGAAGCCCACGCCTGGCAGGGGCGTGCCGCGCACGGATTCTCCCGACCAGATCTTCTCCGGCGGACACAGCGCGCAGGCCGCCGCGGTTTCCGTGGAGCCGTAGGTCAGGAAGACGGGCAGGCGTCGCGTCCGGATCTCGGCGAGCAACGGTGCGGGCATGGAGGAACCGCCGAGCAGGATGACATCGAAGGCGCGCAACCAAGCTTCA
>RFRI01000500.1 GCA_009924535.1 Verrucomicrobiota bacterium | reverse complement strand
TCAGCCTGAACAGCACCGATCCCGTGCAGATCGCGCAAGCGCGCGACCTGATCATCCGCGCCAAGCGTAAGGCGAATACCGAGGTCAATGAAGAGATGGCCGACGTCCTCCAAGCCAGCGCCGAAGGGTTCGGCTCCAATGAACAAATCTTCCCGCCATCCGCTGCTTTCGTCGCCCAAGCCCGCGTCAAAGGCATGGATGGCTACCAAGCCCTCTACGACCGCTCCCTCCAGGACCCAGATGGCTTCTGGGCCGACGAAGCGAAAGAGCTCTCTTGGTTCCAGCCTTGGACCAAGGTGCTCGACGAATCCAAGAAGCCTTTCTTCCGCTGGTTCGTCGACGGTAAGACCAACGTGGCTTATAACTGCCTCGACGCCCAGATCGCCAAAGGTCTCGGCGACAAGGTGGCGATCGTCTACGAAGGCGAACCGACCGCTAACGGCCATGCCGTCGAGGTCCGGAAAATAACCTACCGCGAATTGCATCGCGAGGTCTCCCGTATTTCGAACGTCCTCAAGGGGCTCGGCTTGAAAAAAGGCGATACCGTCGCGATCTACATGCCGATGGTACCCGAACTCGCGATGGCTGTCTTGGCCTGCGCCCGTCTCGGGATCGTCCACTCGGTGGTCTTCGGTGGCTTCTCCGCCGAATCCATCCGCGACCGCGTCAACGACGCGAAGTCGAAGGCGGTCATCACGATGGACGGCGGCTACCGCCGCGGGAAGTTCCTCCCGCTCAAGCAGACGGTCGACGAAGGCGTGAAGGACTGCCCGACCTGCGCCCACGTGCTCGTGCTGCAGCGCCATCCGGGCAAGCCCGACGCGGGCTGCGTCATGCAGGCCGGCCGCGACGTCTGGTACCACGAGGCCGCCGCCAAGGTCACCGACCAGTGCGAGGCGGTCCAGCAGGAGGCCAACGAGATGCTCTTCCTGCTCTACACTTCCGGCTCCACCGGCAAGCCCAAGGGCATCATGCACAGCGTCGGCGGCTACATGGTCCACGCCTACGCGACCAACAAGTACGTCTTCGACCTCCGTGGCGACGACCTCTTCTGGTGCACGGCCGACGTGGGCTGGGTCACGGGCCACACCTACGTGGTCTACGGCCCGCTCCTCAACGGCTCCTCGGTGCTGATGTACGAAGGCGCCCCCGACGCGCCCGACTTCGGCCGCTTCTGGAAGATCATCCAGGACCACAAGGTCTCGGTCTTCTACACCGCCCCGACCGCCATCCGCGCCTTCATGAAGTGGGGC
>RFRI01000499.1 GCA_009924535.1 Verrucomicrobiota bacterium | reverse complement strand
ACTCCTGACCCTTCGTGAAAGCAAGACCTCCCCGGTCGGCTCTCGCTTCCAGGCCATCTGCGCCCTGGGAGAAATCGCCACCAAGACCGCGAAGACCGGTTCGACCTACTATGAAGCGGTGATCGCCGACGCGACCGACGACATCAAGATCCGCGTCTTCGGCGACTCGCCGGTGAAGCCGGTCCTCACGAGCCTCAAGGCCGGCGCGATCGTCCGCGTGGGCGGTACGGTCAGCGACTTCAACGGCCGCCCCGACCTGAAGGTCGACTCGCTCACGCCGATCACCGACGCCGAACGCGCCGACCCGGCGATCATGGGCAAGCTCACCCCGGTCTCGCAGCATGACCCGCTGAAGATGAAGGCTGACCTCCTCGGCATCATCGCGCGTATCCCGCACGCCGGCCTCCGCGCGACGGTCGAGTCCGCCTTCGAAGAACACGGCGAACGTTTCCACGAAGCCGTCGCCGCCCTCGGCATGCACCACGCCTACCGCCACGGCCTGCTCGAGCACACGCTCCGCATGGCGAAGTGCGCCGAAGCCCTCCTGCCCCTCTACCCGAAGGTCGACCACGCCCTCGCCGTCGCCGGCATCGTCCTGCACGACATGGGCAAGGTCCAGGAATACTCCCGCCTCGAACCCGGCATGGCCAAGGCCAGCTTCACGCGCGCGGGCAACCTGCACGGCCACCTCGTCCTCGGGGCCTTCATCGTGCGCGCCCACGGCACGAAGGTCGGCCTCGAAGCCTCGCTGATGGAACGCCTCGAGCACATCCTGCTCAGCCACCACACGATGCGCGAATACGGCGCCTGCGCCACGCCCTCGACGCCGGAGGCGGTCTTCGTCGCCCGCATCGACGACCTGGACGCCAAGCTGTCCGCGGTGGAAGAAGAACTCCGCAAGGCTCCGCCCGGCGCCGAGTTCATGCCGCTGCGCGCGATCGACGGCCAGCTGCTGATCACGCCTCCGAAGACCGGAGCGTAAGCCATGGACGTCCGGGAGCTGGATTTCGACCTCCCGCCCGAACGCATCGCCGCGGAGCCTGCGCCGCGGCGCGATGGCTCGCGCCTGCTCGTGGTGCGTCGCGCCACGCGCACGATCGAGCATCGCCTCTTCTCGGAACTGCCCGACCTGCTCCCTCCCGGCACGGTGCTCATCCGCAACAACGTCACGGTGCTCAAGGCCCGCCTCTTCGGCGTGCGCCCGACCGGCGGCAAAGTCGAGTGCCTGCTCCTGCGTCCGACCTCCGACCCGCTCGAAT
>RFRI01000498.1 GCA_009924535.1 Verrucomicrobiota bacterium | reverse complement strand
CGCACGGCCCTGTTCAACTGGCTCTACGCCCGCCACACGGGAGGCAAGTTCATCCTCCGCATCGAGGACACCGATAAGGAGCGCAACTCCGAGGCCTTCCTGAAGGTGATCTTCTATTCGATGCGCTGGCTCGGCATGGATTGGGACGAAGGCCCCGAGGTCGGCGGCGACTACGGCCCCTACTTCCAGTCGCAGCGCACCGAACTCTACAAGGCAAAGCTCCAGGAGCTCGCCGCCAAGGGTCGCGCCTACGAGAAGGACGGCGCCTGGTGGCTCCGCCTCGAAGGCGCCCGCACCGCCGCCTACGACGAACACCTGAAGAAGGACTACGAGAAGGTCGACGCCGCCCCGATGGTGCTGCACGACTTGGTCCGCGGCCAGGTCGCCCGCGTCGAGGACCGCGACTTCGTGATCTTCCGCTCCAACGGCGAACCGGTCTTCCACTTCGTCAACGTCGTCGACGACATCGAGATGAAGATCACCCACGTGATCCGCGGCGAGGACCATCTCTCCAACACCTCTAAGCATCTCGAGCTTTTCAAGGCCTTCGGCGTCGAACCGCCGAAGTACGCCCACATCCCGCTCATCCTCAAGACCGACGGCCCGGGCAAGATGTCCAAGCGCGACAAGGGCGCCCTCATCGAGGAATACCAGCAGCGCCGCTACCTGCCCTCCGCGGTCCGCAACTACCTCTGCCTGCTCGGCTGGACGCCGGCCGACGGCAAGGAAGTGCTGCCGATCGACGAGATCGTCCGCCAGTTCGAGATCTCCGCGGTCCACCAGTCCAACGCGCGTTTCGATGAACGGAAGATGTCCCACGTGAACGCGCAGACGCTCCGCAACCTGCCCGCCGCCGAATTCGCCGCCCTCGCCCGCCCGATCCTGCTCGAGACCAAGGTCGTCGACGGCTCGGTCTCCGACGCGCGCCTCGCCGAAGTCCTGGGCATCGTCCAGGAGAAGGTGATCTCGCTTGAGCACCTGCCGGAGTTCATGGGCTTCTTCTTCACGGCCGACTTCAAGAAGGACGAAGGCGCCAAGGCCAACCTCACCAAGAAGGGCGGCGATCCGGTCGCCCGCGTCCGCGAACTCCTGCCCGCCCTCGAGTCCGCCGCCTGGACCGAGCCGGCCCTCGAGGCCGCCTTCGCCGCCGTCGGCGCCGCCCACGAGCGCAAGCCGACCGACTACTTCGCGCCGGTCCGCTTCGCGACCTCCGGCCAGGGCGGCGGCGCCCACCTCCTCGGCGTCCTCCGCGTCCTCGGC
>RFRI01000497.1 GCA_009924535.1 Verrucomicrobiota bacterium | reverse complement strand
AGAACGGACACGGGTCTTCGAAGTCGCCCACGATCTTTTCCGAAAGTCTCACCGGCTCGCTCCAGGGACCTTCCGGCGCAGCGGCCTTGCAGACGAAGCCTCGGTATTTCGTGCTCCAGTTGAATATGTAATACGTGCCGCGGAAGAATCCCACCTCGCCGTCCTGCGAACCGGCGGAACATGCCTTGCCAGGTAAAGTGAAGTCCGCGTGAACGCCGCGGAGGCGTGAGTAGATCCGCCCGGTGTAGGTCCAGTTGACGAGGTCCTTCGACTTGAGCAACGGCATGCCCATGAAGTGATGTGAGGCGCAGGTCAGGTAGAATGCGTCGCCGGCTTTGAACACGCACGGGTTGTTGAAATCCGCCCATAGGATAGGGTTGCGATAGGTGCCGTCCCCCTGGTCTCCCCAGGCGGGCTTGTCGGCCGGCTCGGCGACGGCGACAGCGGTGAGCAGGAGGGCGGCGAGAAACAGCTTCATGCGAGGATCGGCTTGATGACGTGGCCGTGGACGTCGGTGAGGCGGCGGTTGGCGCCGTTGTGGTAATAAGTGAGCTTCTCGTGGTCCAATCCGAGGAGGTGGAGCACGGTCGCGTAGAAGTCGTAGCAGGTCGCGACGTCGGTGACGCTGCGTCGGCCCATCTCGTCGGTCGCCCCGTAGGACACGCCGCCTTTGACGCCGGCGCCCATCATCCAGGTCGTATAAGCGTCGGGATTATGGTCGCGGCCCGAGGTGCCGACCTGGTGGGTGGGCATGCGGCCGAATTCGGTGCACCAGATGACGAGCACGTCGTCGAGCATCCCGCGCTGTTTCATGTCGGCGAGCAGGGCGGCGGTTGGCTGGTCGAAAATCGGGCAGTGCCGATCGTAGTCGGCCTTGAGCGTGCGGTGCGCGTCCCAGTTGAGGAGCCCGTCTGAGGAAGCCGTCGACCGCGCTGGCGCGCGAGGCGCAGTAGAGGCTGACGTAACGTACGCCTTGTTCGAGCAGGCGGCGGCTGAGGAGGCAGTTCTTGGCGTAGGCGGCCTTGAGCGGGTTCGTGTCCTGGGTCCCGTAGAGGGAGTGGACATGCGCGGGCTCGCGGGAGAGTTCGCTGACCTCGGGCGCGGAGAGCTGCATCTTGGCGGCGAGCTCATAGGCGGCGATGCGGGCGCGGAGTTCGTCGTTGCCTTCATGCTCGGCCGCGTGCTCGGCGTTGAGCGTCTGCAGGAAGGCGCGCGTGTCGCGGTCCGCCTGGTCGGTGATGCCTTCGGGGCGGGCGAGGT
>RFRI01000496.1 GCA_009924535.1 Verrucomicrobiota bacterium | reverse complement strand
GAACATCATGGATCCGAACGCCGTCATCGGGAAGGACTACCAGCTCGTCTACATCACGCTGAAGGATGGCTCCCTCCAGGCTGGCATCATCGGTGCCGAGAACGAGTCCACCCTGTCGCTCAAGGTCCCGGGCGCCCCGGCCCCCGTGGTCATCGCCAAAGACCAGATCAAGACCCGCGTGGTCAGCCCGAATTCCCTCATGCCCGAAGGCCTGCTCAACGGCCTCGAGGAACCGGATGTCCGCAGCCTCTTCCTCTACCTTCGCCAGACCAGCGAACCCAAGTAATCCATTCCGATGAAAACCTTGGCTCGTCTCTTCATCCTCGTCCTGCTGGCCCTGCAGCTCCCGCTACTCGCCGCCGACAAGAAGTCCGTCGTCATGATCGCCGGCAAGCCGAGCCACGGGCCCGGGGCGCATGAGCATAACGCCGGCGTGCTCCTCCTGGCTAAGTGCCTACGCGAGAGCGCCGGCGACCAGGTCGAGGTCAAGACGCACCTCAACGGCGAATGGCCCTCCGACGACGAGATCGCCCACGCGGACACGATCCTGATCTACGCCGACGGCTATACGTTTCACCCCGCCGTCCAGAAAGACCGTCTCTCGCAGCTCGCCAAAGAGATGAAGCGTGGCTGCGGCTTCGCGACCCTCCACTGGGCGACCGAGGTACGCAAGGACAAGGGCGGCGCGGAATTCCTCGAATGGATGGGCGGTTACTGTGAGCCGTTCTGGTCCGTCAACCCGCACTGGCAGGCCGACTTCACCCAGCTCCCCGTCCACCCGATCGCCAACGGCGTCCACCCTTTCACGACGCACGACGAGTGGTACTTCCACATGCGCTTCAAGGCCGGCATGCAGTCCGTCGTCCCGATCCTGAGCGCGATTCCTCCGGCCACCCTGAAACTTCCTGACGGCGAACGCTCCGGCAACGCCGAGGTTCGCCAAGAGGTGGCGGATCGCCTGCCTCAGCACGTGGCCTGGGCTACCGAGCGGGCCGACGGCGGCCGCGGCTTCGGCTTCACCGGTGGCCACGACCACAAGAACTGGGGCAACGACGACCAGCGTAAATTGGTCTTAAACGCCATTCTTTGGACCGCCAAGCTCCCGGTCCCCGCCATCGGCGTCCAATCTAAAGTCACCCCCGAAGAACTCCTCGCCAACCTCGACCCCAAGGGTAAGAAATGAACGCATCCCCATGCGTCTCCTCGCCCTGCTGCTAGCGACCTCCCTTTTCGCCGCCGACGCGCCGAAAGCCAAAACCC
>RFRI01000495.1 GCA_009924535.1 Verrucomicrobiota bacterium | reverse complement strand
GGGGGAGGTGAGCTTGAGGCCGCGGGCCTTGGCGCTCTCGGCGAAGGACTTGCCCGCCGCGGCGTCCGCCTGGAGGCCCTGCGAAAGCTTCAGCAATTCCGCCTTCAGCAGGCGCTGACGTTCGCCGTCGCGCCAGTTGTCGGTCGCCTGCTTGGCCACTTCCTTGAAATCAGGCAGGCGGGACTCGGTCCGCTTCACGAGGGTCAGGAAGACGACGGCGTCCTCGGTGCGGTAGACTTCGGTGCGCCATTCCTTCTCGGTCAGCTCGCCGGCGGCGCGGAGGGCCTCGGCGGGCACCTTCTCGACCGTGGGGGCGGAGCCGGCGTCGAAGGCCGGGAGGGTCTTGACGACCGCGCCGCGTTCCTGGAGCCACTTGGCGAAGCCCGCGTTGTCGGCCTTGGTGGCGTCGGTCGGGAACTTCTCGGCCAGTTCGTCGGAAACCTGGCCGGCGAGGCCGGTCACGGCGCGGTCCTGGCGGATGATCTTCTCGATCTCGGCGCGCTTCGCCAGGGCCTGCTCCTTGACCTTGCCCGTCTCGAACTTGAACTTGTCGGCCAGGTTGTAGCCGTAGTTCACGATCTCGTCGTCGGTGATCTCGGGGAAGCAGGGCAACGATACGGTCTCGGCCGCCCAGGCCTCGGCCCGAGCTTTACCTTCAGCGAAAGTCTCGCTGGCACCCTGCATGAGGGTGATTTGACGAAATTGGACGCTTTCCTTGCGCGAGAACTCCGCTTGATGGGTATTGTAATAGGCTTGCAGCTTGCCCGGACCAACCTCGAGGGCCGTGCGGCTAATCTGTCCGCGGATGTACTCAAAGGTGATGCGGTCTTCAATCAGCTTGCGGTAGGACATGGGCGTGAGTCCTTGTGCGCGGAGGTAAGCGACAAAGCGGTTGCGGTCGCCGCCAAAGTCGCGGCGGATGCTGTCTTCGATGTCGCTCTCAATGTAGAACGCAGGGACTTTACCGGAACTGGTCTTGAACTCAGCAATCGCCAATTGGCGGTTAATCATATCCTCGAGTATATTATGGGCTAACTCCTCAATCGCCTTGTTGAAGTCGCCATCGCTCTTGCCCTGCCTGATCTCCGCCACGAATGGTTTAAGTTGTCGGCGTAAGTCCGAAAGGGTGATCGGCTGTCCGTTGGCGCCACCTTCGATACGGTCGATATCGAGTTCTAAAATGCGCTCAGCGATTACACGCTCGGGATTTTTTGGCAGGGCCTGCGCCAGCATCAAGGTGGAGGTGCCGAGGAGGAGACA
>RFRI01000494.1 GCA_009924535.1 Verrucomicrobiota bacterium | reverse complement strand
GCAAATGGATTTCGGCAGGCGGAACTCCGTTTTCGGCATCGCTCTTTTATTGTATCTCCAGCCCCAGCCCCTATCCCTACTCCTACCCTAATATGAAATCCCTCCGTCTCCTCGCGGCTCTCGCCGCCCTCATCGTCTCGGCCTCCGCCGCGGAAATCAAAATGGAATCCGCCTTCAACGGCAAGGACCTCGCCGGCTGGAAGACCTCCGGCGCCGACGCCTTCTGGACCGCCGCCGAAGGCGTCCTGACCGGCGAGAACAAGGATACCTTCAAGGATTATAAGAAGGGCAACATGCTCTACACCGAGAAGTCCTATCAGGACGTCGTGATCGAGTGCGAATGCCGTTTCAGCGGCGAGATCGACAGCGGCATCATGGTCCGCAACGACGCCGCCGGTAAGAAGGATATCCAGATGCAGATCGGCGTCTCCCGTTCCCTCAAGAAGGACATGACCGGCGCATTCTATTGCACCATTCCCGGCAGCAAGCCCGCCAAGGCTGGTTACCCCGAAGCCGGCTGGGCTCCGAAGGTCGCCACCCTCTGGAAGAATAACGAATGGAATAAGATCCGCTTCCAGGCCAAGGGCGACACCTACACCGTCTGGATCAACGGCGAGCAGGTCGTCAGCTATGTCGACGCCGGTTACCCCAAGGCCGCCCCGATCGGACTGCAGGTGCACGGCGGCGTGAAGATGAAGGTCGAGTACCGCAATATCTCGGTCGGCGAGATTAAGTAAGCTTCGGCTGAATTTCGGTCCGAAGGGGCGGGAGCAATCCCGCCCTTTTTCGCGCACGACACCTTCAGGTGTTACCCGAAGGGCCTTTCCTTGACCTTAAAGGACTAATTAACTCCATTTAGCCCAATCTTAGGACCGAATTCATTCATTTGAAGGCCTGTGGCATATATAGGGGAAATCACATATTTATTCGCAACCTGTCGGACATCTAACTGTCTCAAAGGCAACCCCTGACAGACCCATGAAACTCCATCGCAATTGTGAAGGAAACCACCCCGACGTCCTCAACGCGCTGAGCCGCCGAGACTTCATGCACATCGGCATGGTGGGAACGCTCGGACTGAGCCTCCCGAACATGCTTCGCCTCAAGGCTTCGGCGATCCCCAGCGTCGAGTCCTTCGCCGCGATGGCCGACTCCGTCATCCACATCTACCTGCCCGGCGGCATGGCGCAGCACGAGTCCTGGGATCCGAAGCCTTTCGCCTCGCCCGACTACCGCGGCCCGTACACCCCGATCAAGACCTCC
>RFRI01000493.1 GCA_009924535.1 Verrucomicrobiota bacterium | reverse complement strand
GTCCCGCGTCATCGTCAATCGCCTCTGGGCCCAGGTCTTCGGCGCCGGACTCGTCGCGACGAGCGAGAACCTCGGCATGCAGGGAGACCTGCCGACGCATCCCGAACTCCTCGATACGCTCGCGGTGGACTTCGTCCGCAGCGGCTGGAACACCAAGGCCATGCTTCGTCGCATGGTGCTGAGCGCCACGTTCCGCCAATCTTCGACGCCGACGGCCGAGGCGCGCGAGAAGGACCCTGCCAACAAGTATCTCGCCCGCGGCCCGGTGCTACGCCTGACCTCGGAGATGGTCCGCGACCAAGCCCTGCTGGCTTCTGGCACCCTCGTCGAGAAAGTCGGCGGAGAAAGCGTGCAGGAATCCGCCCGCCGTCGCAGCCTCTACACCTATCGCAAGCGTACCGCGCCACCGGACAGCATGCTGATCTTCGACGCCGGCTCACGCGAAGTCTGCCAGCCGAAACGTCTCAACACGAATACGCCGCTCCAGGCGTTGGTGCTGCTGAACAATCCAGGCTTCGTCGAATCCGCCAAGAACCTGGCTACACGCGTCAGCCGATCTTCGCCTGACCCGGCCGCCCAGATCGCCGAAGCGTTCCGGCTGGTCTGCACGCGTTCGCCGCGCCCCGCCGAACTTGCGGCGCTCAAGGAACTCTACGTGACCCAGAAGGCCAACCCACCGCAGTTCGCTCCAGCCCCCTCGCCTACGCCGAAACCTGACACCAAGGCACCGGAGAAGACGAAGAAGAAGCCAGCCGAAGCGCCCTCGGCCCTGCCCAAGATGCCTGCCGACCCTGCCCTCGCCGCGCTCACCCTCGTCTGCTCGACCATCCTGGCGAGCGACGCCGCCGTCACCTCTCGCTGACCATGGAAACCCCTAAGCCCACCTACG
This sequence comes from Verrucomicrobiota bacterium, assembly GCA_009924535.1. Taxonomy (GTDB): domain Bacteria; phylum Verrucomicrobiota; class Verrucomicrobiia; order Opitutales; family UBA953; genus UBA953. The sequence continues at coordinate 397 of RFRI01000493.1, read as the reverse complement.
ATCACCTGATGCGGCACACGCGTCGGCACTTTCTCGGCACCTCCGCCCTTGGCCTCGGCACCTTGGCGATGCGGGGCATCATCGGCGACGCCCAAGCGGCGCCGTTACCCAAAGGCACGCACTTCCCGGCCAAAGCCAAACGTGTCATCTACCTCTTCCAGGCCGGCGGCCCCTCCCAGTTCGAGACGCTCGACCCCAAGCCGCTGCTGCGTGAAAAGCACACCCAGCCTCTCCCCGACTCCGTCCGCCAGGGCCAACGTCTGACCGGCATGAGCGGATACCAGGCCACGCTGCCGCTCGCCGGCTCGTTTGTCGATTTCAAGAAGTACGGGAAGAGCGGCGTCGAGTACAGCGACCTGCTCAGCCATACCGGCGAAGTCGCCGACGACCTCTGCGT
>RFRI01000492.1 GCA_009924535.1 Verrucomicrobiota bacterium | reverse complement strand
CGCCGTTACCGCTGCCAGCCGAGGACCAACGCTGGAAGCTCCGCGAAGCCGCCACCGCGATGAGCCTCCTCGGCGGCCTGCTCTTCGTGATCCCGTGCGCCGGCCTGCTCCTGCGTCTGCCGCTCTTCGCACCCGTCCGCCAAACGCCGCCGCCATCCCTCCCCCTACCCACGCCCTCGGGCCGCAAGCTTTCGTGGTGCCTGTTCTTCTTCGGAGCCTTGGTGGCTGCCGCGCTGTTCATGCCGCTCGCCAAGGCGACGCTCACGGTCTTCCCCGAGGCGAGTTCGGTGAAGCAGACCTGGTGGTTCCCGCAACGGATCAACAACGCCCTGCTGCTCTGGGCGCTGGCCAACGGCACGATCGCCCTGACATTGTTCTGGGGCGCCTACCGCCTCCATGGTCGGCATCACGGCGTCACGCCCTCGATGTGGGGACTGAAACTCACCGCCAAGGCCGCTGGCCTCACCTCGCTGCTCGCCTTCACCGTCATCGGATGCTTCTACGCGCTGCTCTTCACCTGCTACGAGCTGTTCCATGCGGACTTCCGCTGCCTCTTCGTCGCCGCCTCGACGGCCTTCCCGTCCAAGATGCTCATCGTGGCGCTGGAATACGTACCCTTGTTCTTCGTCTTTTACTTCGCCAACTCCCTCCGCGTCAACGGAGGCACGCGCCATGAGGGCGCCTCGGCTTGGAGTTCGGGCCTGTTTAACGCCTTCGGCAATACGCTGGGACTCATCCTCGTCCTGTCGCTCCAATACCTGCACCTCGGCGCCACGGAGCAGCCTTTCTGGACCGACGGATGGCTCTATGTGAACCTGCTCTTCGGCGTGATCCCGATGATGTTCCTGCTGCCCTGCCTGCACCGCATCTTCTTCGACCTCAGCGGCCAGACCTGGCTGGGCCCGCTCATCACGTGCCCTTTGTTCGTGATGATGATGCTGACCAGCAACGTCTGCTATATCCCCCTGAAGTAAGTCGCCTTACTTGCTCGAGCGATAAGGCCCGGCCGGGAGGCCATCCTTGCCCGCGGAGAAGACGCTGACTTCCGGGAAGTTGGCCCAGGCGTAACGGACTTCCTTGGGCTCCTTCACGCCGGCGGCGGAGACGGTGACGTGGGCGCCTTCGGCCTTGGCCTGCGCGAAGACCCACTTGCCGTCGGCGGCGAGCAAGCCGAAGCCCTTGCCGTCGTTATTCAGGGTCACGGCACGATCGTAGGTGAGCACCCAGGTGTCGCCGATGCGCTCGGACTTCACGACGCGCGGCGCTTCGCCATCGGTACGGGTCTTGTA
>RFRI01000491.1 GCA_009924535.1 Verrucomicrobiota bacterium | reverse complement strand
CCTTGGCCTTCTCGGGTTGGCTCTGGGCGAGGTTGTGCAGTTCGGTGCGGTCGACCTTCATGTCGTACAGTTCCCAGGCGCCGTTGCGGCCTTGGCGGACGAGTTTGAGGTCTCCCTGGCGCACGGCGGCGTTGCCTTCGTGCTCCCAGTAGATCGCCTCGCGTTCGATGGGCTTGTCGGCGAAGGCCGGCACGAGGCTGCGGCCTTCCATCGGCAGAATCGCCTTACCGTTGAATTCCTTCGGATAGGTGGCGCCAGAGACGTCGACCACCGTGGCCATCACGTCAATGAGGTGGCCGGGCTGGCGGCGGAACTCGTCCTTGGCTGCGATACCGGCGGGCCAGTGGGCGATGAGCGGGGTGCTGATGCCGCCTTCATGGTTGAAGTGCTTGTAGAGACGGAAGGGGGTGTTTTGCGCATAGGCCCAACTTTCGCCGGAATACCACTGTGACTTGCCCGTGCTGGGGTCGCCTTCGGTGCGGCCTTTGGCGCCAGCCTCGGCGTTGCCCCCGTTATCGCTCATGAAGAGGATGAGGGTGTTGTCGAGGACGCCGCGCTGCTTCAGGCCAGCGACGAGATCGCCGATGGCCTTGTCCATGTGGTTCACGACGGCGGCGTAGGTGGCCATCAGGTGGTCGAAGCGCTTCTGCTCATCGGCTGGCACATCCTTCCAAGCCTTGACCGCGGCAGGCAGGGGCGAGCTCGCCCACTGCTTGTCGATCAGGCCCATCTCGAGCTGGCGAGCGTAGCGGCGGGCGCGGACCTCTTCCCAGCCGAGCTGATACTTGCCGAGGAATTTCTCGATGTCGGCCTTAGGTGCCTGGAGCGGGAAGTGTGGGGCGTTGTGGCAGAGGTGGAGGTAGAACGGTTTCTTCGCGGCGACGGCTTCGTCGATGAACTTCAGGCCGAAGGTCGTCCAGAGGTCGGTGGTGTACCAGTCTTTCGGCAGACGTGGGTCATCGTTGGCAATCTGTTCGCCGTTGAGAAAGAGTTCCGCGCGCGGTGCGTCGGCGAAGTAGAAGCCGCCAGCGGCGGCGTTGAGGCTACGATCGAAGCCGCGGGATTTCGGCGTGACGCCTTGGTTCTGGCCGACGTGCCACTTGCCGCTCATCGCGGTGAAGTAGCCGGCGGGCTTGAGTACCTCGGCCATCGTCACGCAGCTGTCATTGAGGCGGCCGACGTAGCCCGGGAGTTTTTGATCCTCGACCATGTGGCCGACGCCGGCCTGGTGCGAATAGACGCCGGTGAGCAGGGCGGCGCGGGTCGGGCAGCAGCGCGCAGTATTGTAG
>RFRI01000050.1 GCA_009924535.1 Verrucomicrobiota bacterium | reverse complement strand
AAGTTGTAGAAGCTGCGCTTCGTCGTCAGGAACTCATTGCGTGGGTTGCCGGCAAGCGAGCCGCCCACGATCTCGCCGTTCTCGACGCGCCAGACCTTGGGATCCCCTTCCCATCCAGTCAGCGTCTTGCCATCGAACAACGGCGCCGGCGCGGCGAAGAGTCCGTTAACTCCGGCGTACAGGCAAAGGACAGAGACGAAACGCTTCATGGGGGTATGCTTGTTAGGCAATCCGCCAGGACGATTGTTCCAAGAGTTTAAATGCAAAGGTAGGGCTGACCGCCCTCGGTCAGCCGCGGTTGAGCGAGGCCTCAACCCTACCCGACGCATTCTTCAGACACAAAAAGGCCGAAGGCTTTTCAACCTCCGGTCCTCGTGACCACCAGACCTCGATTCCTTGACTTCAGGCCAACCCCAAGTGCTTCAAGGCCTCAGGGGTCGGGCCGGCGAAATCGACCGACGGGACGTTGCCCACGTAGCCGACGTCCTTCATGCCTTGCGGGGTGGTATAAGTCTTGTTCAGCACCGGGTCGGTCCCGATGATCTTGCCGGCGCCCGCGATGGCCTTGGCCCCCGGCTCCTTGGTGGCGCCGAGGAGATTGTCGCTGACCGTGGCGGCGGCGACGACGGCCCCCATCCACTTGATGGCGGCGCGGCGGTCGATGCGGTTCGGAGATTCGGCAGAAGTGTTTTCCATGTTCGTAAGCATTAGAGGTTACCCTTGCGCATCTCTTCGACGAGATGGTCGCTGGCGCGCCAGGCGAGGGCCATGATGGTAAGCGTCGGGTTCTTGTCGGCGTTGCTGCAGAAGGCGGAGCCGTCGTTGAGCAGCAGGTTCGGCACCTCCCAGCACTGGTTCCACTGGTTGGTGACCGACTTGGCCTTGTCGGCGCCCATGATGGCGCCGCCAACCTCGTGGATGATGGAGCCGGGGGCTTCGATCGCTTCCTCCTTGGTCTTGCTCATCTTGCCCGGCTTGCCGCCGATGGTCTCGATGATCATATGGAAGGTCTGCTCCATGTGTTCGGCCTGTTTGAGCTCATGGTCGGACCACTTCCAATGGAAGCGCAGCACCGGGATGCCCCACTTATCCTTGGTGGTCGGATCGAGTTCGCAGAAAGAGTTTTCGTTAGGAATCATCTCGCCACGGCCGGAAAAGCCGATGCCGGAGCCGTACTTCTGGCGGACCTCTTCCTTATAGCTCTTGCCGTAACCGGGGCTGGCGCCGCCGGTGCCCATGCCCGGCATGCGCCGGCCGGTACCGAATTCGATGTGATAGCCGCGGGCGAAGCCTAGTTTGCTCGCCTCCTTGTACAGCCACCATGGGATGTAGACGTGGGTGCCGGCACCTTCCTCATTGTGTACCGGGAGGTTCTCGAAAGCCGGGACGGTGCCGCCGAGGCGTCCGCCCACGGTGTCCATGATGTACTTGCCGACCAAGCCCGAGCCGTTGGCGATGCCGTTCGGGAAGCGGTTCGACTTCGAATTGAGCATGATGCGGGCGGTCTCGCCCGAGCTGGCGGCGAGGATCACCGCCTTGGCCTTCACGGCGCGCTCCTGACCGGTGACCTTGTCGATATAGATGATACCCGTCGCCTTGCCGTCGGCGCCAACGGTGACCTCGCGGGCATGGGCGTTGCAAAGGATGTCCAGGTTGCCGGTCGCGAGCGCCGGCGGCAGATGCACGGTGGTCGACTGATAGTTAGCCTTGATGGAGCAACCACGACCGCAGTCGGTCGCCCAGAAGCACGCAGCGCGCTCCTGCATGGCCTTGGCGATGATCTTCTGCGCCTTGGGGTTGTTCGGGTGCAGGCGGGCCGGGAAATTGACGTGGTCCTGGCGCGTCGAAAGGACGGCACGGTGGATCGGGATCACCGGCAGGCCGTGCTTGGCGATGTGCTTCTTGACGAAGAGTTCGCCGGCGCGGGCCTTGGGCGGGGGGAGCAGCGTGCCGTTAGGCGAATCAGGGGTGTTCTCGAGGCCTTCGTTGGAGCCGTAGACGCCGACCAGCATCTCGACCTTGTCGTAATAAGGGGCGACATCTTCGTAACTGATCGGCCAATCGAAGCCGAGTCCATCGCGGGAGTAAGGCTTGAAGTCGTAAGGACCGTTGCGCAGCGAGATGCGTCCCCAGTGGTTGGTGCGGCCGCCGAGCATGCGCGGGCGCCACCACTTGAAGTGGGTCTTCGGATCCGCGGAAGCCTGGGTGTAAGGTTCGTTGGGGACTTCCCAGCCGCCATCGACCGTCGCATCCGTGAAGCCGAACGGCTTTTCCCGCGTGCCCATGCCGCGCAACGGCATCTGGCTCGGGATCTGGAACATCGGGGTCTCGGTGACCGGATCGTAATTACGTCCGGCCTCGAGCATGAGGACCTTCACGCCGTTCATGGTGAGGGTGTAGGCGGACTGGCCGCCGCCCGCACCGGAACCGACGACGATGACATCGTAGATGGGCTGCAGGTCTTTTTCGGAGATGATGGCCATGGGAAGAGGTGCGAGGAGATTACTTGGAAGCGCGGAACTGCCAGGCTTCGTCGAAGAAGCCGGCCGCGGGGACGGCGCCGGGAGCGATGGCATCCGGAGCGACCTTGAGGTCGACGACGGCCCAGTCCGGCAGCTTGGCCACCTGGCGGGCGTTGTTGAGGTAGTCGTATTCGCGGTAAGTGAAGCCGCTGTTGATCACGACGTACTTCTGAGGATTGAGCGGATTCGGGTAGACCAGGATCGGCGCATGATCGGCGGCCGAGTAGGTCTGGCCGTCGACGACGAGTTTCTCGGCGGTCCACTGGATCGGCAGCTTGGCGACGATCTTGGCGAGCACGGCGTTCGAGGAAGGATCGCCCCAGAGGATCAGGTTGTGCTTGGCGATATCCTCATCCTTCAGCTGGGCGTCCGTCTTCACGGGCGCCAGGCCGCGGAACTGGCGACGCCATTCCCAGCTCGCGCGTTCCATCTCGGACTTCACCCAGCCGCCGACCTTGGCGTTAAGGGGCTGACCGGTCGGGGCGACATACAGGAAGGAATCCATGAAGGCATCGTCGATCGGGCCGGAAAGACCATGACGCTTATGCGCGCCCTTGTCGGCATACTCGGAGACCTGCTTCCACTCGCCGCTTTTGGCGTCGCGGGCGAAGGTAGCCTTCCAGGAACGGTCGGAGCCGGCCTTGACGGAGGTCAGGACCTTGATTCCGTCGATGGTGACGGCCGTCGGAGCGAACGGCGACTGGACGGAATCGCCGGGAGCGAAGTCGAGCGTGAGACCGGCGACGTTGCTCGTCTTGACCTCGATGGAACGGTCATCGACGAGCTTGGCGTCGACCTGCGCCTTCTTCCAATGCTCGACCAGACGGTCGACCTGGACCCAGTGCATGCGGTCGTAACGGAGGAAATAGGTGGCGAAGGAGACTTCCTTAGGCGTGCGCACGCGACCGGAGGCGGCGATGGCGGCGAGGCGACGCTCGATCTCGACCAAGGAGTCGGGGTGGATCTTGTGCGCGGTCTGCGGGCCGATGATGTGCGTCAGCTCGAGGCCGACCTTGCCCATCTCGCGGGCCATCACGTCGGCGGCCTGCTTCTGCTTGTCGATCTCGCCGCTGTAGGCGACGGTCGGCGCGTTGCGGAAGTTGATGGCGACGTCGGTCGCGTTATACCAGGCCCAGAGGGTCTTCTGCCAGGACGGGATCTTGGAGACGTCCTCGTTCTGGAAGACGTTCAGGAACTCCGGGGTCTCGGCGAAACCGGCGCCGGGGTTGATGCCGCACCAGCGGTCGGTGTAATGGGCGCCGAACTGCCAGACGGCTGCGCCCCCCATCGAGAAGCCGCGGATGAACAGGCGATCATCGTCGATATTATAGCTCTTGCGGGCATGGGCGTAGGCCTCCCAAAGATCGACTTCGCCGGCCATCTTGTTGGCGCAGCAGTAGCGACCGTAGAGATGGAGCACCAGACGGTTGTTGGCCGGGAGCTGGCCGACGTTCGAACGGCGATCCTTGAGGAAGGCGAGTTCGCTGAGCGTCTCGCCGCGGCCGTGGCACCAGAAGTCGAGGCGCATGAGCGAGCCGGCGTAGTTGTCCGGGATCACCATGCCGTAGGGCTGGATGGATCCGTCGATCTTGGACTTGTAGGCGCGGACGACCAGGCCGGTCTGACGCGTCCAAGGGGTTTCGCCCTTCAGGAACGAAGCGGCGCGGGCCTTGCCCTCGGCGACCAGTTCATGGGCCGTCTTGAATTCGGTCTTGTTGAAATACTCGTTATACTTACCGGCCCATTCGACCGCCTTGTGGAAGATCTCGATGTCGGCCAGGAACTCCTCAAGGCGAGGGTTCTTCGCCTGGGCCTTGGCGGCGGCGTCGATCGCCGTACGCAGCTCGGCCAGTTCCTTGGTGAGCGAAACCTTGTCGGCTTCGGACAACGGCACGGCCTTGTCGGTCGGCGGGATCGGTCGGACGGCGGCGGGGACGTTATCCTTCGGGCCATCGGCCAAGGCCACGGCGGCGAAGAGGGAAAGGAGCAGGAGGGAGCGCATGCGGGTATAAATAATAGAAGGCCTGGGGGAGGCCATTTCGGGGTCCTTAAGGTCTAGACTACGACCTACCTGAGCGACAAGTGTTCCTTCTAGCGAGATAACGACACGAATGGGGCCGGACGGCCATTTTCCTCGCCTCCGCCCTTCCCCTTCCTCACATCTCCGGGCAATGGCCCTACTCAGTCTCCTCGACGTCTATGTCAGCTTCGGCGGCCCTCCCGTCCTGGACCACCTGAACCTTCAGATCGAGGAAGGCGAGCGGGTCTGCCTGCTCGGACGTAACGGCGCCGGCAAGACGACCTTGATGCGCATCGCCGCCGGCGAGTCCGCCCCTGACACGGGCACGGTCACCATCCCTGACGGCGTCTGCATCGCCCGTCTGACCCAGGATATTCCCGAGAGTCTCCCAGGCAATGTCCGCGACATCGTGACCTCCGGCCTCCGGACCGACGACATTTCCGAAGACTGGGAGAAGGACCTGCGCGTCGATGACCTGATCGCCCGCCTCGGCCTGCCCGAAGACCGCGAGTTCAACGCCCTTTCCGGCGGCCTCAAGCGCCGCTGTCTCCTCGCCAAGGCCTTGGCCGCCAAGCCCGGCTTGCTCCTGCTCGACGAGCCGACCAACCACATGGACCTCGATTCGATCCTCTGGATGGAAGAGTTCCTGCTCGAACAGAAGATCCCCCTGCTCTTCGTCACGCACGACCGCGCCTTCCTGCGTCGCATGGCCAACCGCATCATCGAGCTGGACCGTGGCAAGCTCGCCAGCTGGTCCTGCGACTACGACACCTACCTCGTCCGCAAGGAAGAGCTCTTCGTCGCCGAAGAACGTCAACGCGCCGCCTTCGACAAGAAGCTGGGACAGGAAGAAGCCTGGTCCCGCCGCAGCCCGGGCGCCCGTCGCACCAAATCCAACGCCCGCATGGAAGCGCTCGTCAAGATGCGCGCCCAACGCGGCGCTTTGCGCTCCGTCACCGGCTCGGCGAAGATGGAGATCAGCGAAGCCGAACGCTCCGGCGTCCGCGTCGTCGAAGCCGAGAACATCGCCTTCGCCTACCCCGGTGGCACGCCCCTCATCCGCGACTTCAGCCTCGTCCTCAATCGCGGCGACAAGGTCGGCCTCATCGGCCCGAACGGCGCGGGCAAGACCACGCTGGTCAAGATGCTCCTCGGCCAGCTGACCCCGACCTCCGGCGTCCTGAAATTCGGCACAAAGATGGAGGTCATCTACTTTGACCAGATGCGCGAGCAGATCGACGACGACAAGACCGTCGCCGAGAACCTCGCCGGCGACAGCGATACGGTTACCGTCCAGGGCCGCTCGCGTCATGTGATCAGTTACCTGCAGGACTTCCTGTTCGACCCTTCCCGCGCCCGCTCCAAGGCCAAGGTGCTCTCCGGCGGCGAACGCAACCGTCTCCTGCTCGCCCGTCTCTTCACCAAGCCCGCCAACGTGCTGGTGCTCGACGAACCGACCAACGACCTCGACGCCGAGACCCTCGACGTCCTGGAGGACATCCTCGTCGATTACGCCGGCACGCTGATCATGGTCTCCCACGACCGCGCCTTCCTCGACAACGTCGTGACCAGCACCCTCGTCTTCGAAGGCGACGGCGTCGTCACCGAGCACGCCGGAGGCTACACCGACTGGCGCAATGAACTCGCCCGCATCGCCGTGGCGAAGCGTACCGCCGCCGTCGGCAACGCGACCAAGCCCAACGCCCAGGCAAAGCCTAACTCGACCTCTCAGCCCGGTGCGAAGCTCAACAACAAGGAGCGCAAAGAACTTGAGACCCTGCCCGGCAAGATCGAGCAGCTCGAAGCCGAACAGGCCCAGATCACCGTTCAACTCGGGGATCCGGAAATCTACAAGGACGGCGGCGCCAAGGCCGCGGCGCTCCAGAAGCGACTCCATGCCGCCGAAGCCGAGCACTCCGAGGCCCTGGCCCGCTGGATGGACCTGGACGCCCGCAAGGACGCCTAAGTCGCTATCCCCGCCCCCTTACGGGACGGATATGCCGTCCGTTCGGTATTTTATGCCGATATTCGTATCTAATATGCAGTTATCGGCGATTGCCCCCGTCTGACCTAGCACCAAGCATGTCGATGTTAACCCAATAAATAGGGGTTAATATTCACCATGGCCGACAATTCACAGTTGAAACCAACCCCGGACATCATTGTGCCGATTTCTGGCGGCGTCGCTTCCTGCGGACGTTGAACAACCCCCACCCAGCATGAAACGCCCCCGCAACGTCCTGCTCGCCCTCGGTTGGTATGACCATCGTCTGCTGCAAGGTATCGCGACTTACGCATCCGAGCACCGGTGGCATCTGGCCTCCCATAGCATCATCCATGAGAAGGTCATCCCATGGGGTTGGGATGGCGACGGCATCCTCGCTTGGCTTGGCGCCGGCGACGATCTGGCCGACTTCGTCCGCAAGGCGGACAAGCCGACCGTCGACTTCTCCCTGCGCCGCCGAGACACGCCGTTCGCGCACGTGGTGCAGGATCATGCGAAGACGGGAGAGCTGGTCGCCGAGCACTTCATCGAACGTGGCATGACCCGCTTCTGCTTCTTCAGCGACACCGAGAACTGGTCGCAGGTCGAACGTGGCGAAGCCTTCGCGGAAGCCCTTCGCCGGCGCGGCCTGGCCTGCGAGTCATTACGCTGGCAGCCGACGGGCAAGCGCGGCTCCGCCCAGGACGAGTGGCAGCGCCGGCGCACCTGGCTGATGACCCGGCTCAAGGAATCCCCCAAGCCGCTGGCCGTCTTCGCCGCCAACGGCACCTTGGCCGTCGAGGTCCGCGAACTCTGCGAAGAAGCCGGCCTGCACGTCCCCACGCAGGTGGCGATCGTCGGCATCGACGACTACCTGCTCTCCGTGGGAGCGATCAAGAAGTACGTCTCGGGCGTGGACACCAACCTCGAGGAACAAGGTTACCGCGGCGCCGAGCTGCTCGACCGGCTCATGCGCGGCGAAACGGCTCCGGTCGAACCCATCCGCATCCAGCCCGCGGGAGTGATCACCCGCATGAGCAGCGACATCCTGGCGACCGGCCACGAAGGCGTCATCCGCGCCCTGCATCATATCACCGACCACTACGCTGGGTCGCTCGGAGTCAAGGAACTGGCCGCCATCGCCCACATGTCCGAACGCGGCCTGCGCCAGGCCTTCGTGAAGCATGTCGGCTGCACGCCTGGCGACCGCCTGCGCACGGTCCGCATCGACTCCGCCAAACGCCTGCTCGCGGGCTCCACCGAGAAGATCGAGGCGATTTCCCATCGCTGCGGCTACCCGAACCTGAACTCCTTCTTCGCGGCCTTCCGTCGTACGGAAAACATGACACCGGCCGAATACCGCCGGATCATGCGCTTCCGCAGCTGACCAGACCGGTCACTCCGCCAAGGCGTGGATCGTATTGACCACCTGACCGCGCAGTTCGGAGCCGTCCGCGGACTTGAGGTCATACTTGAGCTGCATCTGCATGGCCGGACGGACGTCCGG
>RFRI01000490.1 GCA_009924535.1 Verrucomicrobiota bacterium | reverse complement strand
AGGCTGGATCATCGCCATCGGACGGACCTGGCTCGGCAACGGCCTCTTCGAAGGCACCACTGGCGCCTTCGCCCAAAGCCTCCTCGTCCTCGGCGTCCTTTGGACCTTCTGCTACTGGCTCTACCGTCGGAAAGTGTTTATCCGGATATGAAGGCAGGAATCGGGACCGTATCATGACCTAGCGCAAGGGGTCAGGCCGTTACCTCGATAGGGTGTTACCAAATCAGACCTAAAGCATCGATTTTAGTATCAGCCAAAATCGTAGTAACGGCCTGACCCCTTGTTCGGCTCCCTTCCGAGGAGGGCGCGGCATAGCCACGCCCCTACCCGCGGCCGCCCTACGGCGGCCAGGTAGGGCTGACCGACCCGGTCAGCCGCGGTTGAGCGAGGGCGCTCAACCCTACCCAATCCCCTATGCTTTTACGCTAATCTCTCCCCCCGATAGCACGCATCGAAATTAACGATAGCCCGTCCCCAATAAACGATAGTCTCGAGCGCGGGAAACGTGTTAACCTTATCCGTCATGAATCTCATCGCCCACCCTTGGATGATCGCTGTCTTTTCAAGCTTGCTGGCCCTGTCGCCGGCGCACGCTGGGATGACCCCCCAGGAAGTGGAGGTTTTTAAGGACGCCAAGGCGTGGGCCGAAAAGGGGGAGGCCGAGGGCCAACTTAATTTAGGGATTTGCTACACCAAGGGCGAAGGCGTGGCCAAGGATGACGTGCAAGCGGCGGCGTGGTTTCGCAAAGCCGCGGCGCAGGGGTTTGCCCCGGCCCAAACCATCCTAGGGCATCGCTACTTCGACGGCGAAGGCGTGCCAAAGGATCAAGCGCAGGCCGTCTCGTGGTATCGCAAGGCAGCTGAAAAGGGTCTGGCCGAGGCCCAATATGTCCTGGGGTCTCGCTATGCCGACGGCAAAGGCGTGGAGAAAGACTTCGTGCAAGCGGCGAAGTGGTATCGCAAGGCCTCGGAGCAGGGGTATGTCCTGGCCCAATACTACCTAGGGGGTTGCTACGCCAACGGCGAAGGCGTGGCGAAGGACCTGATCGAGGCGTATGCTTATTGGAACCAAGGAACGGTCGAGTATTCCCGCAGGAAACTTGCCGCCCTTGAAAAGCAGATGACCGCCGAGCAGATTGCCGCCGGGAAGAAGCGCACCAAGGAACTCAAGAGAGAGCTCGAAGATAAGATTTATGAAAATGCGCTCCAGAAAGAGTTCGCCGCCAAGATCGCCGAAAAGCCGGACGGAAAGTAAGCGCGGCTAATCGCGAATGCCTTTCGCAGAGGACT
>RFRI01000489.1 GCA_009924535.1 Verrucomicrobiota bacterium | reverse complement strand
CGCTGACCGGCCACGGCCCCGATCGGAGGCCTTTATCGCCCTCCAACAGGCTTTTCTGTCATATTCCTGAGGATTAAGCAGGAAGCCGTTGACAACACCCCCCGGGGTGAGCACAACACCCTCAGTCAATTTCACTCAGGTAAGAGCCTCCCTTATAAAGGACGCATCAGTCGCGAGGGCGACTAACGGAATCAGGATTCAAACTCTCCGTACCCGACCCCAGAGTCCCGTAGCTAGGACTCTGGACTTATTTGTCCCGGAAACGGGCAGTCAGGCCGCACCACCCGTGCGGCCTGTTTCGTTGCGCCGTACCCAAGACCGGACTCGAACCGGTAAGCCTTTCGGCGGCAGATTTTAAGTCTGATGTGTATACCGTTCCACCACTTGGGCCGACGCCTCCAAGGTGCGGACGCGCCCCGGATTGGCAACCCGGGAAAGCGGGCGACGTTCGCCTTCGCCTTGCCCTCCGGACCAAACACCGCTTCCTTCCGCGCATGGATCGCTTAGCCCAGACGTTCGCCCGCTGCAAAGCCGAAGGCCGCCCGGCCTTCGTGAGCTACGTCTGCGCCGGCGACCCCGACGTCGAGACGTCCAAGGCCGTGCTGCTCTCCCTGGCGCAAAACGGCGCCGACGTGCTCGAGGTAGGCGTGCCCTTCTCCGACCCGCTCGCCGACGGCCTCACGAACCAGCTCGCCGCCCAGCGCGCCCTCGAAAGCGGCATGACCTACGACGGCCTGCTCGACGTCCTCCGCGCGGTGCGCGCCGGCACGGACAAGCCGATCGTGCTCTATTGCTATTATAACCTGCTGTTCTCGTTCGGCCTCGACAGCTACTGCGCGAAGGTCCGCGCCGCCGGTACCGACGGACTGCTCGTCCTCGACTGCCCGCCCGAGGAAGCCGACGAACTGATCGCGGCCTCGAGGAAGCACGGCCTCGCCAACATCTTCATCGTAGCCCCGACCACGCCGCCCGCGCGCATCGGCCTCATCGCGAAGCACGCCTCCGGCTTCATCTACTACGTCTCGCGCGAAGGCGTGACCGGCGAGCGCTCCGAACTGGCCGCCAATCTTTCCTCCGCCGTCGCCGAGATCCGTAAGCACACATCACTGCCCATCTGCGTCGGCTTCGGCGTCTCCACCGCCGCGCACGTCCAGGCGATCGCCAAGGTCGCCGACGGCGTGGTCGTCGGCAGCGCGCTCGTGAACGTCGTCGCCCCCATAAGGACAATAAGGGCGAAGCCGCCGCCGCCATCGGCGCGAAGGTCCGGGAGCTGTTGGCTAAATAATCTAAG
>RFRI01000488.1 GCA_009924535.1 Verrucomicrobiota bacterium | reverse complement strand
GCGCGGTGGAACGGGCAGATGCCGCCGACCTGAGCGAGTGCAAGGAGTGCCTCATTGCAGGCGAACGGATCCGTCTCGGCCAAGGCCTTGTCTTTCCATTCAGAGACGGGCTGGTGGGTGATGGCAACACGTGCGGCCCAGCGGATGAAGCGGTCAGGGCTGCGGAGGTGCGGCCAGGCGAACGCGACGGCCTTGGGGTCCTTGCGGCCGTGGAAGGCTTCGAGCTGATGGCGCAGGTCGCGCTCGGCGGAGGGCTTGGCTGCTGTGCTGATCGGAGCGGTGCTTTCCTTGCCGACGTAGGTCACGCGGTAGAGGCCCGACTGGACTTTGCGGCCGCCGATGGCGAAATACATCGCACCATCTTTCGGGTGGATGATCGCGTCAGTGACGGGCAGGGGGCCACCGCTGATGAAGTCGGTCTTGGTGCCGGTGTAGCTGGCGCCTTTCGCCTTTAGGTCGATTGCGTAAATCTTACCCCAGCTCCAATCGAGGATGAAGAGGGATTCCTGGAACTTCGCGGGGAACTTCGCGCCGTAGCCAAAGGTCACGCCGGTGGGCGAGCCAGGGCCGATGTTGACCGCGGCTGGGAGGTTGTCGGCGTAGAACTCTGGGCGCTTACCGGCGCCGTTGCGCCAGCCGAACTCGGAGCCGCTGACGACGTGATTCACGCGGGTCGGGCGGTACCACGGTGTGTTGAAGTCATATTCCATGTCGGCGTCATACGTAAACAGCTCGCCGTCATGATTGAACGCGGCGTCGTAGATATTGCGGAAGCCGGTGGAGAAGAGGTTGAAGTCCTTACCGTCCGGGGAGACGCGGTAGATGCAGCCGCCCGGGCCCATGACATCGCGCATGAAGCCGCGGCCGTCAGGCATGCGCGGGAGAACGTGGTCTTCGCCCCAGACCTTCGGTACTGCTGAGTTCGCCGCAATCTCGGTCATCTTGGCGCCGTTGCCGGAGATGAGGTAGATTGATTCGCCATCCGGTGCAGGCACGATGGCGTGCACGCCGTGGTCACCGTTGGAGACGATCTCGCGGAGGAGTTCGACCTTGTCGAGCTGGTCGTCGCCTTTGGAGGACGAGACGCGGTAAAGTCCGCAATGGATCTTATGTTCGTAGTCGTTGACGCCGCAGTAGAGCGCGCCCTTGAACCAGACCATGCCGTTGATACCGCGTATCTCGGCCGGGACTTTCTGCACGTCGGCAACCTTGAGCGGTTCACCGGGAGCAGGAGCGTTGAAACGATAGAGGGCGCCGTACTGGTCGCTCGCCAAAATGCGGCCTTGGGGGTCGGTGCAG
>RFRI01000487.1 GCA_009924535.1 Verrucomicrobiota bacterium | reverse complement strand
TATAATCTTCATCGATTTCAATTGTGTCATTTAATGACTCAGTAGTTGCTTGCTTCACACCAGATGGAAAATAACTTTCTCTGATAGAGTTTAGTTTTTCCCCAAAATCTTCTTCAGAAACAAATTCAACATTCTTTGCTAGTGACTTGATTTTCTCAACTTGAGAAAGTGATAGTCCTTCACAAACAGAATGAATAACTTCTACTTTTTGTTGTTCTGCTAAAGATTTCTTTAGATCAATATTCTTTAGAATTTGTTCGTTGACTTGATCTTCTAGTTCATCAACTTTTTCAACTAGTTGTTCAACGATGTCAACCTTGTCTTCTGGAATATCAATATAATGTTCAACAAACACATTCTTTAATGCTCCGATGAAATCTTCTACGATTTCCGAACGAAGTCCTTTTTCAATGGAAAGTTTATTTTCTTCCATCCAATTTTCTACAACATAATCTAGATATGAATCTAGTTTAGAAGCAAAGTCTTCCTTAACTACTTCTAGAGTTTCTTCAAATTCTTGAGTATACTTTTCTTCAAGTTCAACAGCAATTTCTTCTACTCTTGCTTCAACAGCAGCTTCAAAGATCATTGCAGCCTTTTGCTTGAATTCTTCTGAAAGATTTTCACCAGAAAGCATAGCATCAACATCTTCCTTCATCTTTTCTTTCATCTTATCAGAAACTTTACAACCTTCTTCGTCTTCATCATCTTCATCTTCTTCATCAGAAAGGTGTGCCTTAGCATCTTTCTTAGACATGTTGTATTTTGACATAAATTCTTTATTAGAAAGAGACTTTAGATCTGCTTCAACTTCTTCATGCGATGCTTCTTCTAGTTCTTCTTCTTCCCAATCTTCGTCTTCATCTTCAAATTCATCATCGCCTTCTGAAGATTCTGGAACGATTGCGCCCTTATTAGCAGAAAAAGTTTGCTTAACCTTTGGTCCCTTCTTACGATCAGCGATATCTTGTGCAGACATTTCGCCATCTTCTGGTTGGACTAAAACGCCCTTTTCAGCAGGTTGTGTTTTATATGCGGAAGCATCCGATCCCTTTGATGGACTGTCGCCCCACTTTTCAGAACCGACTGGAGGAGTTGCTCCAGGAGGAGTTGCGGTTGGAACGCCCTTAGTAGCATCGTAATTGTTGCCTGTTGTCTTATGACCAGCGGTTCCAGCATCAACAACTTGTTGTTGTGATGTAGAAACTTTTGGTTGATAACCAACACCAAATTTTTCTTCTTTTGCCTTAGCATCTGAGAAACTCTTGTTGAGAATATCCGCAGCAGCCTCAGATAAGTTTAGTTTTGACATTTATAATC
>RFRI01000486.1 GCA_009924535.1 Verrucomicrobiota bacterium | reverse complement strand
TTCCTCGGTCTGCAGGAACTTCTCACGATGTTCCATCCGATGATCGCGGGCGTGACCCTGCCGGGCATGGGTCTCGTCGCGCTGATCCTCGCCTTCATGGGCACGGGTCCCGTCCGCGGCTTCGGCATCACGCTGATCATCGGCATCTTCACCACGCTTTTCACGACCCTCGTGACCTGCCGTGGCCTTCAGGAGCTCGCCCTGTCGCGCGGCATCATGTCCCGCATCTTCGGCCTGCCGGTCTTCAAGCCGACGCTCGACATCCCGTTCCTGAAGTTCGCCCGCGTGGCCTTCATCATCTCGTGGGCCATCGTCGCCCTCGGCATCTCCGAACTCGCCTACAAGGGCAAGGAAGCCTTCGGCAAGGACTTCCGCGGCGATGAATCCTCCCTCGTGGCCATCGCCCCTGGCGCCAAGGTCGACACCGGCAAGATCGCCGCGCTGGCCGCCTCCATCGGCTTGGCTGACACCACTGTCACCGTCCAGACCCCCGTCGGCGGCGGCGAGCCGACCCTCCGTATCGAGACCGAACTCACCAAGGACAAGTCCAAGGGCGAGTTCGCGAACGTCGCGGCCATCGTCGGTGCCATCAAGGCCAAGACCCCTGAGATCCTCAAGGACCGCACGGCCTCCGTCGAGAAGCTGATGCTCTCGCGCGAGGCCATCGGTGGTTCCGTCAGCGGCGAGCTCCGCTCCAACGCCATCTGGTCCGTCATCCTCGCCTTGATTGGCATCGGCATCTACGTGTCGCTGCGTTTCGAGACGGGCTTCGGCGTGGCTGCGATGGTGGCCACCCTGCACGACGTCCTGATGACCGTGGCGTTGTTCGTCTTCTTCGGCGGCCAGTTCAACGCGGCCCTCATCGCGGCGATCCTGCTCATCATCGGCTACTCGGTGAACGACACCATCGTCGTCTTCGACCGAATCCGCGAGGAGCTGCAGAACAATCCCGGCCGAGATCTCCGCGACGTGATCCACTTCGCCATCAACCGCACGCTTTCCCGTACGATCCTGACCTCCGCGACGGTCTTCCTTTGCGCCGTGGCCCTCTGGGCCTTCGGTGCCGGCGACGTCCGCCTCTACGGCGAGGTCTTCATCTACGGCGTGCTCACCGGAACCTTCTCCTCGATCTTCATCGCGAGCCCCATCTTCTACTGGTGGCACAAGGGCGATCGTAAGGGCGTAGACGCCGCGGAACTCCCGCGCACCTACTCCTGGGAGGCTGGCTCCGACAAGGACGCCTAAGGGTCGCCCCGCACATGGCTGCCTGGTCTCACCGGGCCGCGGACGCCGGGCTTGCCCGACGGATCGCGGCTGCGC
>RFRI01000485.1 GCA_009924535.1 Verrucomicrobiota bacterium | reverse complement strand
GGGAGGTGCGGCTTGGAAAGGCCGACGGCGAGGAAGAAAGGCTGACCTTTCTTGTGCAGTTCGCCGATGGTCTGGGCGGCGAGACGCGCGGTCTTGCCGTCGGTGTAGAAATCGTCGGCGACGTCGCCGGCTTCGAAGGCCACGCCCTTACCTTTACCCTTGGCGTCTTCCTTCACGATGTCGGCGGGGGTCGGGTCCTTCGCATAGGTCGGCGCCTTAGGCGTCATCCACGGCGTGGACCAGGTCGGTTCGTCGTCGAAGCCGCCATGGAAGATCTTGCCCATGCCCTGGGAGAAGTAGCCGTGCTCCTTGAAGTACTGGCCAAGGGTCTTGACGTCCGGCAGCGCGACGCGGAAGTGCGTCTCGAGATCCCAGACGCGGGTGGCGTCCGGACGCTTACCGGTCATGATCGAGGCGCGGGAAGGGCTGCACACGGCCTGCTGGCAATAGGCGCGGTTGAAAACCATGCCGCGCTGGGCGAGGCGGTCGAAGTTCGGCGTCTTGATGACGGTGTTGCCGTAGCAGCCGAGGTCGGGACGCAGGTCATCGATCGCGATGAAGAGCACGTTGGGCTTCTTGGCGTCGGCCGCTTGGAGCGCGGAAGCGAGCAGGAATCCAAGGGCCAGGAGACGGGGTATTTGCATAGGAATCTGACCAAGTAACCCCTCTTCAGGGGCAAGGTTGCAAGGATGTAAGCGTCGGCATTCCTGCGTGCCCCGGAATGCCGATTTTTCCACCTCCGCGCCCTGTCTTGGGGTAGGGACGCGTCGGCGACGCGTCCGCTGACTTTCTGTTTTCCCAACCGCCAACCGCTAACCGCCAATACCCGTTTTTCAGGTCCCAGGTCTCGGCCATCAGGTATCAGGTTCAGGTGTTCTGGTGCAGGAACGGGTTCAGGTTCAGGCCCGCACCCGAACCCGTACCTGATAACCCGTACCTGGCTCCTGACTGCCGAGACCCGAGACCTGGAAATGTATCTCTGTCTCTCACTTTTGCACCTTTGCACGCGGCATCGCCGCAGTTGCACCTTTGCACTGCCTCTCTCTGGTCCTCAGGCCCTCGTGGTCTGCCCCGTGCCCACTTGCCCCCTCGCCGCGCTCAGCGATCAGCGGCGATCAACTCCCATCCCTTGCGATAATTCTTCGTCAGCAGCGCCTCGGCTTCGCGCTTGTTCGGGATCTTCATGTCGTCCGCGTCCCACTCGAGCTTCACGCCCGAGAAGCGCGAGGCGACGTTGCCCAGCTGCACGGCTTCCGTCAGTGGGCCGGCGTAGGCGAAATTATCCGTGGTCTCGTGCCCTTCGATGATGGCGTCGACCCA
>RFRI01000484.1 GCA_009924535.1 Verrucomicrobiota bacterium | reverse complement strand
CTCCCAATGCGATGAAGTCTGGGTCAGCGGCTCTTCCATCGTCGGCAACATCGGTTGCTTCATGGGCTTCCTTAACGAAGCCAAGGCTTACGAGATGGAAGGCTACAAGGTCGAGTTGTTCAAGTCCGGCTGGGCGAAGGCCGCTGGCTACCCCGGCACCGAGACGACCCCCGAGCAGAAAGCCCTGTTCATGGCCGATGTGAAGGAGACGCACGATTGGTTCATCCAAGATGTCTCGTCCGTCCGCACGATGGCGAAGGTCGAGGATATGCAGGGTCAATGCTGGTCTGGTCGCCAAGCCGCCGCCAAGTTGCTGGTGACTGGCATCAAGGACTCGCTCGATGACCTGCTGATGTACATCGGCGAGGACATCTACGAAGCCTACGAGGGCGCGGAGCCTTCCATCGGCAATACCGCCACCTACGCCCAGCGTATCTCCGCCGAAGTCACGCCCGAGCAGGGCAAGGACGAGGACGGCACCGCCCCCGTCTCCAGCGATAAGAAGAAGAAAAAGAAGAAGGCTGACGGCGAGGAAGAAGATGACGAGGAGGACGAAGCCCCCGAGAAGGAGTTGCCCGATGACCCCGGGTGCAACCCCGTCATCACGGACGAAAAGACCAATGGTTAACTTGACACCCTGCTAATTCCAAAATGAGCAAACTGTCCCTGGAAGAACGGTTCAACGCCCTCCAAGCGGCGTTCACGGGCAAGACCACCGAGGTCGAGTCCAAGGTTGCCGAGGTGTCCGCCCTCACCGCCAAGATCGGTGAACTCGATGCGGTCGTCGCCTCCAAGGAAGCCACCCTCATCGAGATGAACGCCAAGTTCACCGAAGTCACCGAGAAGTTCGCCGCCTCAGAGACGCTCATCGCCAGCCTCCGTTCCGAACTGGAACAGGCCAAGGCCGCGCATGAGTCCGCTGGCAAGAAGGCCGCCAACATCGTGGCCTCGGTCGGCGTGAACCCGGTCGAAGTCTCGCCCGCTGATGTCGCCGTCTCCGCCAAGAACGACCAGGAGATCGCCGATGAATGGGTCGCCCTCAAGCAGAAGGATGCCAAGGAAGCCTCGGCTTTCTACACGGCTAACCGCCCCGCCATCCTGCGCGCTTCCGGCCTTAAGTAATTTTCCCCCTCAACTCTAACCCCGTAAAATACTAATATGTCCAACTCCATTGGTGGTCTTACCCTCCAACTCGTTGCCGAGGAAAGCCTCCGCACCCTCGTCCCCGAACTCGTGCCGCTGACCAAGATCGCCGTCACCGACTTCGGTTCCTACGTCGCCGAGCGCGGCTCCACGGTTCACACCCGCTACGCTGGCTCCT
>RFRI01000483.1 GCA_009924535.1 Verrucomicrobiota bacterium | reverse complement strand
CGGGCTTTCTAGGCCGTCCTAGGCCACCCCCAAAGAGGGTGTTGACAGGGGCTGGTAGATCCGTTCTACTGCACCCCTCACCCACCACCAAGATGACCACGATCCACAATCCCTCCCAGTTCAACCCGACCGACTATTCCGTCATCGACTACATCGATGCGGGCGAGATCGCTTCGATCTGGTTCGGCTACAACCAACTCGCCTCCTCGCTCCGCGAGATGGGCGAGATCTCCAGCGATCAGATCCGCGCGGCCTACGCCGCCGCTCAGGCCGATGAGAAGATCTGCCGCGACAAGTACGAGCGCTACTTCGGCGTCCGCTCCTGCCCCACGCAGTGCCAGCACTGCGGCACTGGCCGCGCGCGCTACTTCGCTGTCGCGCTCCACCAGCCCACCAACAAGCACATCGCTGTCGGCCACATCTGCGCGGATCACCGCCTCGGCATCTCGCTCGATCAGTACAAGTTCGATCGCCTCAAGGAGCGCGCCGCCGCGATCCGCACCGAGCAGAAGCGCGATGCCGCCCTCGCCCAGTTGGCCGAGACCGATGCCGAACTGGCTGACGCCATCGACAGCGCGAACCGCGATGGCCGCTTCGAAGCCGCCGCGATCACGCGCGAACAGTTGGCCCTCGGCCTCACCTCCGAATCGCCCGCCGATGAACTGGCCGCAGTGGCACAGAACTTCACGCGCGGCATCCGTCTGCTCGCCGACATCTGCGCCTCGATCCGTCACCGCGACTACGCGGCCAGCGAGAAACAGCGCGCCGTGATCCTCAGCGGCCTCGACAAGAGCCGCGAGTTCGCCGCCCAGTCTCTCGCGCGGATCCGCGACAGCAAGGCCGTCACCGCCAGCCTCGCCGATCTGCCCGCGCTCACTGGCCGCATCACGATCACTGGCACTGTCGTCTCGTCCAAGCACATCAGCAACGACTACGGCACTGTGACCAAGTACCTGATCCGTCTCGCGGACGGCCGCAAGACCTTCGGTTCCCTCCCCACTGATTTGGCCGTGACCTACGCGCGCAACGCCGCTGGCGACCTTGAGATGTCCTTCAGCCCGATCCAGATCGGCCAGCAGGTCGAGTTCGTGGCCACTGTCGAACAGTCCGAGCGCGATGCCGCGTTCTACTTCCACAGCCGCCCCACCCTGACCAAGGCCGCCAAGGCCGCCCTCAAGGCGTCCCAAGCCTGATCAGATCTGCCAGCCCCCAGATCAACGGCCCGCCGCAAGGTGGGCCTTATTGTTGCCTCACCTAAGCCAAGGCGTCTAGCCGCCCCGCCACGCCCCGATCACCCCTTGGCCCTAGTCCTGATCCGCTC
>RFRI01000482.1 GCA_009924535.1 Verrucomicrobiota bacterium | reverse complement strand
CCCGGAAGAACGTCAGGCCTGGCTCAAAGCCCACCCGGAAGCCGCCGAGAAGATCGAGAAGGCCAAGGCGAAGTTCAAGGAGAAGGCCGAAGACGCCACCCCTGAACAGAAAGAAAAGCTCAAGGCCAAGCTGAAGGAACGTTTCGAAAAGATGACGCCTGAACAGCAGGCCGAAGTCCTCAAGAACCACCCTGAGCTGAAGGAAAAAATCGAAGCCGCGAAGAAGTAAGCGCGGACGAAACCGCAAGGGGGCATGCTGGCACGCTGGCATGCTGCGAACCACGATGAGGGCGCGACACTAGTCGCGCCCTTTGTATTGAGGTAGGGTCGAGCATCCCTGCTCGACCGCACGGCCGACCAAGGATGGTCGGCCCTACCCGCCACTCCTATAGCTGTCTCCACTTTTGCACCTTTGCACGCGGCGACGCCGCATTTGCACCTTTGCACCTTGCCCTCTGCCCCTATTGCCCCCGTGCCAGCCTACCTGCTAGCGTCCGTCCCCTATACTCAATACTCCATACTCTATACTCGCGATCTGTCTCTGCCTCGCAGCCTTTCCCCATGCCAGCAGTTCCCCCACGCTGAACGCGGCTGCGCCGCGTTCAGCGCCACCCCTCATCAAAGAACCCGGCATCGGTCACCTTACCCGGCCACTGCGCCGAAGGCGGCACAGTGACGTCGATCAAGGCGAAGTCGGGGAGCTTGGGGGTCTGCAAGGCGTTGGTGACATCGCTTCCCTGGCGGAAGGTATAGCCGCTATTGAGGACGACGTACCGATCTGGTGCCTGCGGATTCGGATAGATGAGGATCGGCGCGTGGGTGGCGGCATCGCGGCTGACCGGGCCGATGGTCACCTTACCCCCCGCCCACTTGACCGGAAGTCGGTCCGCCAGCCGGGCGATGACCTGGTTCGACTCGGCATCACCCCACAGGACGACGTGCTTGGCTTTCATGAGCTCGTCGGTGACGGCGCTATCATCGACCACCGTTACGTCGCCGCGGAAGTTCACCTTCCACTTACGGACGGCCAGTTCCATCTCGGACTTCGCCCAGGCGTCGACCAGGGGACGCGAAGACTTCCCGGTCGGACGGACGAAGACAAACGGACCCATGAAGGCGTCGTCAATCGGCCCCTGAAGGTCATGGCGCTTGGCGGGGGATTGCAGCACCACCCGGTCGATGGCGCTCGGATCGACCCACCGGTCGCCGAACTTCTCGAAACGCGTGCATCCCCTGAATGTCATGCCATCGACGGTGACCTCAGGCGACCCTTCGTCCGGCCATACCTCCAGGACGCCGAGGCTGAACTCGGTCACGCCTTTGGT
>RFRI01000481.1 GCA_009924535.1 Verrucomicrobiota bacterium | reverse complement strand
CGAGCAGCTCCTCGCCGACGCCAAGGCGGAGAAGAAGATGACCAAGAAGGAAGCCGACGCCGATCCCTTTGCCCAGGAAATTGCCGCGACCGATACGAAATCCTTCCTGAAGAACTTCGCGATCTCCCTGCAGGACGGCCTCAAGGGCATGAACCTCGCGCAGAACAAGATCGACGCCGTCTGCAACGAGTTCCAGCTCGAGGAAGCCCTGTTCTGGGTCGGCTACGAAGACCTGAAGAAGGCCAGCAAACTCAACAGCAAGAGCGACCCCGCCCCGGATGCCGCGCCCGTCGCCGAAGCCCAGCCCAAGGAAAAGGCGGGCAAACCCCTGACCCCGAAGGCCAAGGCCGCCGCCGCCAAGACCAAGGCCCGCCCGGAAGCCAACGTGACCGCCGAGACGAACGCGAAGAAGGACTTCGAGGCCGACACTCGCCCCTTCAACGCCCTCGGCTACCTGCGCATGCTCGCCGAAGGCGGCACCAAGGGTAAGCCCATCTGGATGATGCTGCGACGCGCCCCGGCCGACCGCGAAGCCATCAAGAAGACCCTCGAGAAATATTCCAAGAACGCCGCCGAGCTTGCCGAGAAGCCGGAAGCCCAGGCCTCGAAGGCCGAGCTCCTGGTCCTCAAGAAGGCCATCGACAACTGCGCCGACTCGGTCGCCAAGGTCACGCGCGACAACGCCGCCGTCGAAGCACGCCTGCAGACGGACTGCCGCGCCCTGCTGACCCTGGTGCTGCGCTGACCCACGGCGCGATCTCCTTCAAAGAGTCCGGCCGTCTCCCCGAAGGAAGACGGCCGGTTTTGAATGGTGGAGCCTATCGGGCTTGAACCGACGACCTCTTGCATGCCATGCAAGCGCTCTACCAGCTGAGCTAAGGCCCCGTTAAATGGGAAGTTAAACAAACCTGACGGCACGGGCACGGTCAACGCTTTTTTCCCATCCTCCTAGTCTCTGGTTGCCAATGGGCGGTGGCTGCTTTGCCTTCCCCTCGTGGAAGAGTCCGAAAACCAGCCAGAACCCGCCGAACAGGGCGCCGAAGCCCAAGCCCCTAGCCAGGGCGGACGCGGCCAGGGCGGCATCCGCATCGAAAAAGATTTCATCGAATCCCTCCCGGTCGGCGAATGGACCGGCCCGATCGAACTGATCGAATCCGAGAAGGACGCCGAAAAGGCCATCGCCTCCCTCGCCCGCGACCGCGTCCTGGGCTTCGACACCGAGACCAAGCCGTCCCACACCCGCGGCGAATACAACCTGCCCTCGATCCTGCAGCTGGCCGGCGAGCACCATATCTTCGTCTTCCGCTTGGACCACTGCGGCGGCATCCCCCTCGCCTTCCCGGT
>RFRI01000049.1 GCA_009924535.1 Verrucomicrobiota bacterium | reverse complement strand
CCCTCAGCTACTACGGCTACCGCTACTACGCCCCGTCATACGGGAGATGGTTATCAAGGGATCCGATTGGGGAGGCAAGCGGCATGAACCTTTACGACATGATAGGCAACGACACCATCAACTTGATAGACAGACTGGGGCTTGAAGCCTACATTCACCATATGGACGGCACAGTGAGACGAACCCAGAGCACAGCGGCCGATTTAGTTATAGCCCTAAGTGAAGCGGCACCTGGCAGCATAACTGAGTTGAACATATACGGCCACGCAGACCCGGACTGGCAAAGTTTAGATAGTAATGACGTAAGCTCTAAAGAAGGCCTCAAGAAACGCAACAAGAGCGCCATGCCATTAAGTCCGTGCAGGCTCCCAACTGGCCCAGTAGCAGTCACTGGTCCAAGTTTGAATAAACTGTTAAACAGCGGATTCAACCCCGATGCGATCATTAATGACGCATCAGGCGAACCAGCTGGCTACGATTTGGGAGCCCTGCTATCGGGAAAACTAGCAGAGAATGCGGAAATAAACGTTAGGGGTTGTGAAGCTGGCAATTGCAAAGATGCTTCCGACAAGGTCTCCATAGCAAGAGCGATAAGCCAAGGCGCACCTGGCGCAACAGTCAGCGCATCGACTGGCAATATAAGCAGAATGGGAAAGCTGTTCGGCTGGTGGGAAGCGAGCTACCCAATGATTCCAGGGGCAGGAGTGACTTTTAAAAATGGGGGTTCCTATCTTCCGCCAGTTAAGCGCATACTCCCGCCGGGTTACTAGCAGTTAATTGCACCCGAACGACCTCCCTTGATTCACGAAATAAACGATAACTTCGACCTTCGCCCCACGATGCGCAAGGCCGCCCTTCTTGTATCGCTGTTGGCCACATCCTTACTGGCAAGCTACTTTGTGCGCGGATCCACGCTAATTGAAGCCGCACTTTTTGTATCTCCAATCATTTATGTGCTATCTAGCATCAGGATTCCAACGACTGAATCGCCGTGCACGGGCTCATGCGAATGGCGGGGAAAAATCTTGCAGACGATGTTGGGATTTATCGGAATACTCTTTTGCCTCCCAGGAAACAGCGGCTTGGCTAACAACAAGGATTCATTGAAATATTTAATTAGTAATATTATACTAGATATTGTGGGATGGGCTTTTATCTTCCCCTTAGTCTTTTATATTATGGTAAGACAATGTAGGGCTTGGATATCACCACTGGCTCCACGTCTCAGACTTGGTACGTTCCTTTTTGCCGTGGGCTGCGTAAGGATTATTGTCACAATCTACGCCTCAATATTACTAGCGATCATTCGACGCCACTTCCCGCTTCCCTACCTATGAATTGCCCCTTCAGTATGTCGGCGGGTCGGCCTGACACGGGGTCGGTCCGTTAGTCGTCAGGTACTGATACTATACTCGTAGATTAAGAGCGGTTGTGGTATCTAGGGAAGGGGCTAGGCTACTTGAGCCGCCGCGACTTTCACACGCCAGGAGGATAATCATCCAAAATCTAATACCATTAGGCACTGAGACTTGGCAGCCCGTTGATTGCCGAAGTGATGGCGCCCCAATCATCATGGGAATAGATCCGTTGGACGTTGGCTTCCCATCGCCGACCATCCGCGCAGACGCATGCATAGGTATCTCTCGCAAATAGGTCACCGCAGGAATGCCCGGTGCGCCTCGGCTATGCGCTCCACCTGACGCGCGGGAACATCAGAGGAAAAGGCGAAAGACGGCCACCGCTGGACCGCCGAGCTGACCTGCTCCAGAATGGCCTCGGCTCGGCCGCGCTTAAGTCCCGCAACCTTTGCGCAAGCCTTGAAGTCATCGATTCCGAACCCCTCGAACTTTCCGTTAATGGTCATCTGATGAAAGGCGGTGGGGCCGCCGCCTATGCTATAGGTGACATCGTAGGCGGGCGAGAGTCTCCATGCCCCCGAACGATTCATGAGGAAGGAGATGTTCTTCACATGATCGTCCTGATTACGGGCGACGACGTTGAATGCCATGCGCCGGAACAACTCCTCCGCGGAGTCAGAGCCGAGCCCAAGAGCCCGCATCACCTCGAAGGCCTGCTCATAGCTGTTAGACCTAGGCATATTGAAATCAAAATGGGCCATGGCCCCCAATGTCTGCATATGCACCTTGTCACCAGCTGACGTCCGGTCGAAGCGACGGGTCATGAAATGCGCCCTCCCACCCTCGAGGTGTAGGCGACATTCCGACATCTCAATCCCGGCGGCGACGGCCATGAGATGGTAGGCATGCTCGATACGGCCGTAGCCCTTGGATTCGCCATCCTCGTCGAGCTTAATGATCCAATGCTCAAAACCTTTAGGTAATTCGATCTGTCCCGGACGGAACTCACCGGTCTCACGGTTCCAGGCTACGACCGCCTTGGCGCGGGCCCCGCCTACTGAACTGCCCACGCTGAGCAGTTGCTTGAAAGCCCCGTCGGCGGATTCGTCACGGGGAATTTGCCCAGTGAATTCCTCGCGCTGAGCCATCAGGTCCGCCGCCAACCTAGAAAGCGTGGAAACCTGCAGGACAGCGTCGTCGCCCTGGGCAAGTTCATGAGTCACAGGCTCGTACTCCAACGCCCCCATGCCCCGGCGCCCCGTGCAACAGAGACGTTCGACCGGATTCAGACTATCGGGGGGACGACCTTGCCTAATGAGCCAAGCATTGATCAAGGCATCACCGAACCGATCCGGAAGCGAATCAGCCAATAACCCGGGCAACCCTTTGAAGCTTCTGGGAGATATCTCGGGGAATGAGAAAACATCAGGCCCAAGCGGCATCCTGATCGGAGAGACCTGGATTCCGCTGCGGATGAAATCCGGTTCGTACTCGAAGAATGCGTGCCCTAGGCCAGGATCAAACGAGACCGCGGCGATATCCGTCCCCCATAACCTCACGCGGGCAAGAGTCGGATTCATCGGGTGTCACCCCAAGACCATGCGACCGCAGGGGCGGAAGGCTTGGTCAGACGAACACGACGCCGCGGGGACTCCTGTTGCTTCAATCGCTCCAACGGGCTCTCGGACTGCTCCGGAATCAGCGCATCCAAGCGACCAGAGAGACCCAACACCCGGCAAACCTTCAAGAAGCCGACCAACTGGGTCGACACCTCGCCGATTTCAAGCCGCTGGACGGTACGTAGCCCTAACCCGGCCAGATCAGCCAATTGCTGCTGGGTAAGCTGCTTGCGAATGCGGATTTGGGCCAGACGAGCTCCCAAAACCTTTGCCTGCTGAACTTCACCGATGGAATGAAGTGTATTCATACACGCCATATCCGACGCATTAAACAGATCATGTCAAACTAATGTGTCACTTATGGCGTAATAAATCGAAAACAGCTCAAATACTTTAGAAAATGAACCCTAACATAGCCGATGATGATTCCTTCAGACATAGGTCACGAACACCCCAAGCTGCCTCTCTGCTTTTGGGCGGCAGTAAGGTATAGCCCCCTAACTATCATTTGAATTGGCACATTCCAGCGTGACCTACCCCAGAGCTAACTCACCAAGCCAAAATCCATCAGGACCGCCCTGAGACATGCCAGCGCGAGTTCAGCATCCTCATCCGTAAGAGCCCTGGCAGCCGTACGATGTAGTTCATTGGGCTTACCTCGAGAATGAAGCCGGGCCACGATTCTCCCGCAATTCCAGCGGATGTCGTTCTGCTTAAGGTCAATACCCTCCTTCTTTCCGTACATCTCCAAGGCCGGCCCTAGGTCGGTCGCAAGATTTCCGACATGACTGCCGAATATCAACGACAGAGCATCCCGGCAACGATCCACGACCTCTACCGGACCCAGGCGATTGACGCTCGCATCGACTTTCCCCATCGCATCACGCAACGACGCCCTGAGAACAGGGTCCACTTTCGCATCATCCAGCATAGGCATCCCTCCGAGCGAATGCCTGGCCTTGAGCCAAAGAACCGGAGTGCCGACCATGTTGCATTCCACGTTAACGATCTGCCATGAAGTGGGGTACGGATCCCACCCCAGGACGACCGTCTTCCTCGTGAGCCCTTCAAATCCGTGCAAAGTATCCCGCACATAGGTGGCCAGAGGTGCGCGCTGCACCAGCCACCCATTGCCGCCAACCTCAGTAGGAAGCTCAGGTCGGCGATGATCGGTCACGCTCCAAACCTCAGGCTGGAGCTGATGACCCATCTTGAATACACGCCCCCTCCGAGTCCTCGACACCGCGTCGAAATCATCCTCACGGAACATCCACGACGGAAGTCCTTCATAGGCCGTCTCCAGGGGAAGGAGCGAGGCGCCGTCGCAGAACCGGATCGGCACCACGACAGGAGCCGGCTCCACCCTGAAGCCCGATGAAGGCATGCCTTCATAGACGGCGCATGCGTGCCGGTCGTATCCGATGTATTCCATGCCCCCATGTTGCATGGCTGCCACGCGGTCGGCAAGCGACAGGGCGCCTCCTATTGTAAACAAATCGTAAATACTTCGACCGGTACATCATGCTATGATAATCGTATTGATACCGACCGGACGACGGACACGCTCCGCGCCGTCATGACCCCCGTGATACGCCTCGCGCGTCGCCTGTGTGCGACCGCGTCCTCGATGCTGCTTGCCCTGCTCGCGCTGACCGCGACGCCGGCGCACGCCCGGCCGGTGGACCTCTCCACCCCCTCCAACGCCTTCGGGCCGGCCAGCGACCAGGGCTACGCCTCCCGCTGGACCGAGGTCTCCGAGGCCGACTTCGGCGGCGGCTTCACCCTGCCCGTGCGCCTGGGCTTCTTCAGCGGACGCGTCGTCGCCTCCCGCACCCTCGGCTCCGCCCCCTGGCGCATCCCGCTGCTGAGCGCCCGCGTCTTCGACACCCAGCCCGACTCCTGCAAGATCCTCCTGCCCTGCGGCCGCGTCATGACCCTCGTCCCGGGGACCGTCGGCTGGTCCACCGCCGACGGCGAGTGGAGCTCCTCGCCCCTCGGCGGCGGACGCCTCCTCGTCTTCCGCGCCGACGGCTGGGAGATGGAGTTCGACGGACGCGGCTACCTCGCCCGCCTGCGCACCGACCGCGGCCGCCAGGCCTTCTGGCGCGGGCGGAGCCCCCGACGTCGTCGGCCTTTCCGTCGCGCGCGACACGGCCACCGGCCTGTGCTCCTCCCTCTCCGTGCGCACCGCCTTCGGCACGAAGACCTACCCGCTCTCCTACGACGCCCAGCGCCGCCTCTCGGGCGTGGGCTTCCCCGACCAGTCCGCCCTCGCCATGGCCTACTCGGCCACCGCCGCGGGGGATCCGAGCATGACCGTCGTCGAGCGCTCGGGCACGCCCTCCGTCCTCGTGTGGAGCCGGACCGACCAGTCCCTGCTCTCCGACGGCACCTGGTCGTATCAGGTCACCCGTCCCGCCGCCGGCGGCTGCTCCGTCGTGCGCACCGGCCCCTACGGCGAGACCGAGACCTACCTCGACGACCAGGCGACCAACCGGACCACCCTCGGCTACGCCGACGGCAGCTCCGTCGTGACCGTCAAGGTCTCCGCCGGACCCGCCAAGGGCAAGACCGCCTCCGTGCGCCGCGTCGTCGGAGGCCAGGAGACGATCCTCTATCACGCCGAGTACGACCCCCTCGGCATGCTCGCGAGCGAGACCGACGCCGCCGGCCTGACCACCTCACACTCCTACGTCCTCTTCGTCGCCGGCGACGTGCAGTCCGGCGTGCGCACCCACGCGACGACGCGCCTGACCGCGCCGTCCTGGCTGCCCGGAGGCGCCATGGCGAGCGCCGCCCTCGTCACCGCCACGGAGGAGTTCGACATCCGGGGCAACCTCGTCTCGACGACCGACGCCCTCGGCGTCACGACCCTGCGCGAGTACGACCAGCAGGACCGCCTCGTGCGCGAGACCGGCCCGGGCGGACGCCTCCTCGGGACCTACGCCTACGATCCCCGCGGCCCCGTCTCCGCCGTGACCGACGCCTCCGGCGCGGCCACCGCCTTCGCCTACGACCAGGACGGCAACCTCGTCTCGGCGACCGACGCCCTCGGCGGCGTCGTCCGCCACGAGTACGACGCCCGCGGCCGGCGCGTGCGCACCGTCGACGCCCTCGGCCGCGTCACCCTCCAGGAGCACGACGGCTTCGGCCGGGTCGTGCGCCGCACCGTCGCCGCCGGCACCACGGCCCAGCTCGTCACGACCTTCTCCTACGACGCGCAGGGGCGCGTCCTCTCGGCCGCCGATTCCGACGGCAGGTCCGTCGCGTTCGTCCGCGATTCGCACGGACGCGTCGTGCGCCGCACCGACGCACAGGGCCGCCAGACGACCTATTCGTACGACGTCGCCATGGGCTGCGCCGCCCAGGCGTCCTGCTCCGAGTCCGACCTGCCCACGCGCGTCGTCTCGCCCGCCGGCCGCGTCACCGTGCGACGCCACGGCCCGGGACGCATCCGCCGCCGGCACGCCCCTGGCCGCCGTCACCCGCCACGCCTATGACGCGGCGGGACGGCGCATCGCCACGACCGACCCGCTCGGTCGGATCACCCGCCTCAGGTACGGCCAGTCCGGCGGCCCCTACGAGGTCATCAATCCCGACGGGACGTCGAGGCACGCGGCCTACGACTTCGAGGGCCGCGCGGTCATCGAGGACGACGAGCTCGGCGCCGTCACCCGCCGCGCCTATGATGCCTACGGCAACCTGATCTCCGCGACCGGACCCGACGGGGCCGTCTGGACCTATGAGCGCGCAGGAGCCGACGCGCCCATGGGGCGCATCTCCGCCGTCGTCTCGCCTTCCGGCGAGCGCACGGCCTTCTCGTACGACCTGCTCGGCCGGCGCGTCCTGACCACCAAGGCCGCCGGCACCCCGCTGGCAGCCGCCTACGCCGAGGCCTACGACGCCTCCGGCGCCGTCATCTCCTCCTCCGGCCCCGAGGGGCAGTCCGTCTCCTACGAGTACGACGCGCGCGGCCGACCCGCCCGCACCGTCGACGCCCTCGGCCGGTCCTGGTCCTACGCCTACTCCGCCTCCGCCGGCGCGACCACCGTCACCGTCACCAATCCGGACGGTTCCGCGGAGATCCGACGCTCCGACGCCGATGGCAGGCCGCTCGCCGTGACCGACGCGGCCGGCGCGAGCACCGCCTACGCCTACGACCCCGACGGGCTCCTCTCGGGACTCACCGACGCGCGCGGCAACGTCACCCTCTGGGCGCGCGACGCCCGCGGGCAGGTCTCGTCCAAGACCTACGCCGACTCTTCCGCCGAGTCCTACGAGCGCGACGCCGCCGGACGGCTCGTCCGCCGGATCCGTCCCGACGGTGCCGTCGCCACGTACGCCTACGACCTGCGCTCGCGCCTCTCCTCGGTGCGCTGGAGCGCCGGTCGCGCCGAGCCTTCGGACTTCGAGTACGACGCCGCCGGCCGGCTGACCATGGCCCGCAACACGAGCGCCACGGTACGCCGCGCCTACGCCGCCTCGGGGCGCCTCGCCTCCGAGACCCAGGAGATCCATCCGGCCCTCGGCGTATCCGTCCCGCCCCTGGTCGCCACGGTCGGCTACGCCACCTCCGCCGACGGCAGGCTCTCCCGTATCACCTATCCCGACGGCGCCGCCGTCGACTATGAGCATGACGCCCGCGGGGACGTCTCGCGCGTCGTCGCGTCCGGAGCCCCGGGCTCCGGCCCCTCGCAGGCCCTCGAGCTGTCCTATCTGCGCCGCGCCGACGGACGCCTCGCCGGCATGGCGCGTTCCAACGGCGTCGCCAGCGCGTTCACGTACGACGCCGCCGGACGGCTGCTCTCCGTCGCCCACCGCGACCGCGCCTCCGCCGTCCTCAGCTCCGAGTCCCTGCGCTACGATGCGGCCGGACGCCGCTCCTCCCGCGTCCGCGAGGACGGCGCGACCGACTTCTTCCGCTACGATCCCGCCGGCCAGGTGACCGCCGCAGCCTACGGACTGGCCGCCTCCGCCGACCCCGTCGCCTTCCCGGCCTCGCAGACCTTCGCGTACGACCCGGCCGGCAACCGCACCCAGGCCGTCGACGGCCCCCTCACGGCCTCCTACCAGGCCAACGCCGTCAACCAGTACTCGCGGATCCTCGTCGGCGCCGCCGAGACCATCCCCTCCTACGACGCCCTCGGCAACCTGCTCGAGGACGACCGCGCCGCCTACGCCTGGGACGCCGACATCCACCTGCTCTCCGTCGCCCCCAAGGACGGCGGCCCCGCCGCCGCCTA
>RFRI01000480.1 GCA_009924535.1 Verrucomicrobiota bacterium | reverse complement strand
CATTGGCGCCTCAGCCGTGCTTGATGGCGAGGTTTGCCAGCGTTTCGCCTGCCTCTTCGCAGCGGTCGATCGCACGCTCAAGGTCGTCGAGCATCTCCTTCTCACGGAGCAGCGACTTGGCGTCGATGGCCGGATCAGCAAAGAGTTGGCGGATGGCCTCGCGGTAGGCGAGGGGCGGGAGGTCCTGGTGACGCTGGAACTGGCGGTGGAAATAGGCGGCGGTGGGGTAGCCGCACTGGTGCGCGATCTGCTTCACGGACTCGTCGGTCTCGGCGAGCAGACGAGCGGCCCGGGCGATGCGCAGTTCGTTGAGGTACTGGGGGACGGAACGTCCGGTGCACTTCTTGAACAAGCGACTGAAGGCGCTCTCGCTCAGGCCGGCCAAGGCGGCTAGCTCGGGTACGTAGAGCGGTTTGCCGAGGTTCGACTTGATATGGTCGACGACGTTGCCGATTCGGTCGGAGGTGTTCGCGTCCGTCGTCGCATGGAAGCCGGCCGAGGCGATCTCCATGAGTTCATCGGAGCCGGCCGCGAGTTCGAGGAATTCGATCAGCAGCGCCAATCGACGGAGACCGTGAGCCTTGGGCATCTTGTGCAGGAGCGCGGCAGCCTGCTTGCGAGTCGCGCCGCGGAACTCCAAGCCGAGGCGGGCGCGTTCGAGCAGGCGGCGGATGGCGGCGACGGAGGAATGCTGCGTCCATTCTTCGCCGAAGAGATTCGGGCGGAACTGCACCAGGATCCATTCGACGCCGGCCTGGCGGCCCTTGCGGTCGTTACGGAAGTCGTGGGGCAGGTCCGAGCCGAGGAGCAGGATCTCGCCGACCTTGAGCGGCGACATCTTGTCGCCGATCCAGCGTTCGGTGCCGCCGCGGAGCAGGAAGAAGATCTCGTGCTCAGGGTGGTGATGCCAGACGCAGCCGAAATCGCGTTGGCTCAGGTGCTCGCACGCGACCAGCTCGTTCGCGGAGACGGGGGATTGCTGTTCCTTGATGAGCCGCACGTTTATTTCTTCTTCGCCGCGGTCTTTTTGGGCGCCGGCTGGCGTCCAAAGAACCACTTGGCCTCGCCGTTCCAGGCGTGGTCGGTCTCGAGGGTGTTGAGCTTCAGTTGGAAGCCGTGGGCGTTGAAGCGGGCGGAGGTCCAGCCGGTGGCGTTGGTGTTCGCATTGAACACATAGGCACAGGCGATGGTGCTGATGATGTGGATGCCGTTCTCCAAGGCCTGCGTCCATTCATGGGTGTGACCGTGGATATAGGCCTTCACCTGCGGACGCTTGGCGATCTCCGGCCAGAAGTCCGCGGTGTCGGCGATCTGGGGATCGTGGGTATGCAACAGGGTGACACGGGTGA
>RFRI01000479.1 GCA_009924535.1 Verrucomicrobiota bacterium | reverse complement strand
ACGGGCGAGGTGGTGGTGCCGTTGGCGGTGAGCTTATGGATGGAAGCCTGGCCGAGCAGGCCACCGCGCAAGCTGTCGGCAGGCAGGGCGACTTTACGTTGCTCGACTCCCGTGACGCCGGTGATGCCGTAGTGTTCGGCGAGCCGCTGGGTGAGCATCGCGAAGCCGGGCTTCACCAAGGAACGAGCCGGGAGATCCTTCGTGATCAGTTCGCGAAGGAAGGCGGGGGTCTCGTTGGCGACGCCTTGCCCGAGCAGGAAGCGATATTCCGGATAAAGGAGCGGGTCGGGGTTGGTTTCGTCGAGACGGCTGAGCTCGAGCCACTGCCGGGCGAAGTCCTGGGTGAAGCGTTCGGCGCGCGGATCGGCGAGCAGGCGATCGACCTGGGTGCGGAGGATTTCCGGGCGGTGCAACGAACTGTCGCGGCCAGCGACGAGCAGGGCCTCGTCGGGCGGTCCGTTCCAAAGCCAATAGGCGAGGCGAGTAGCGAGGGCCGTGTCGTCGGCCGGCGCAGGGAGGAAGAGGAATTCCGGCGAGGTCAGTACGGCCACGTAGACTCGGCGCATCGCGTCTTCGAAGCAATCCTTCGCATCGAGTCGGGTTTGCAAGAGCTTCAGGTAGGGTTCGATCTCCGATGACGTCACGTCGCGGCGGAAGGCGCGGGGCAGAAAGTCGGCCAGGAGTTTACGGGCGTCGTCGAGGGGGTGATCGGAGGCGACCGTCTCGAGCTTCGGCTCACGTTCCGCCGGCGTGAGGTCGAGGTACATGCTCGGCAGGTAGCCGCCGAAACTGCGGATTTTTTCACGACGGGGAGGCACGATGTCGTTGCCCGCGACGAAGGGCTTGATCGGGAGCTGGCCGAAGAGGCGGGTGTGACTGGCTGGCGGCCAGACCGGATTGAGAGGTCCTTCGATCTCGAACCAGTCGAGGGCGACGCCCGGGCCGACATGTTTCGCGGCGCGGCCGGCGACCTGACCGATGCGCAGTCCGTTCCACGGAACCGAGACGGGGTCGAAGACGATGGACTCATGGGCATCGAGCCAGGTGACGATCTCGCCTTCCTTGGACTCCATGGACGGTGCCGTGAAGGCGGAGAGCAGGCGGCCGCCTTCCTGTTGCTTGCCTTCTTCGTGGGCGCGTAAGACCGCCGCTTGCGGAGCGTCGCAGGGGTTCGGACGTCCGTTCGCCCAGCGGAAGCCCCAGATCGACAGACGCAGGCGATAGTTGCCGGCGTAGATCGGCGCGACGTTCATCGCGGCCTCATAGCCGGCCAGGTTGGGGTTGAGCAGACCGACGGCGCTCCGGCTCTGGGCGACGGAGGGGCTCTTCACCCGCTGGCTTCGCTCAGC
>RFRI01000478.1 GCA_009924535.1 Verrucomicrobiota bacterium | reverse complement strand
TCGGTCGACGCGTTCTTCGACTTCGCCCGCGCGGCGGGCTGGAAGATCATCTACGGCGTGAACCTCGGCGCGAAGGACCCGGCGATGGCCGCCGACGAAGCCGCCTATGCCTGGCAGGTGGGGGCGAAGGAAATCATCGCGATCGAGATCGGCAACGAACCTAACCTCTACCCGAAAGGCCCGAAGCGCGAAGGTATCCGCCCCAACAACTGGCGCTACCCGCAGTATAAGGAGGAGTTCACCGCGGTCTATGACGCGATCAAGGCCAAGGACGCCAAGATCCCGATCACCGGTCCGGCGGTGACCAAGAGCACGAACTGGATGCCGCTCTTCATGGCCGACTTCAAGGACCGCATCGCCCTCGCCACCTCGCATGTCTATCACCTCTCCGCGCCCGAGGCCGACCCGAAGGCCCAGCGCTTCACGTCGGTCGAAAAACTCCTCGGCGAGAAGTATCCCGACGACTGGATCATCAAGCTCAAGGACGCGACCTCGGTCGGCGTCCCCTATCGCGTCGGCGAGTGCAACACCGCTTCCGGCGGCGGCAAGCGCGGCGTCAGCAACGCCTTCGTCTCCGCGCTCTGGGCAATCGACTTCATGTTCGACGTTGCCCAGGCCGGCGGCCAAGGCGTGAACTTCCACGGCAGCTTCACCTCGAACAACTATTCGCCGATCGTCTTCGACAAGAAGAGCTCCCGCTACGTCCCCGCGCCGATGTATTACGGCATGCTTTTCTTCAGCCGCGCCGCGCAGGGACGCCTCGTCGCCACCGAACTCAAGACTGACGCCAATTTCGTCACCCACTCCGTACTCGGTGCCGATGGTAAGCTACGCGTCACCCTCGTGAACAAGGACCTCACCAAACCCATCGCGGCTTCCCTCGCCGTCGGCGGCAAGTTCGCCAAGGGCCAGGTCCTGCGCCTCACCGCCCCTTCTATCGATGCGACGGAAGGCGTCACCTTCGCCGGCGCAACGGTGAACGCCGACGGCACCTGGGCGCCCAAGACCACCGAAGCCCTCACCCTCTCCGTCGGCACCGCTACCGTCACCCAGAGCGAGCCGTCCATCCGGGGTCGCACCCTCTATATCCCCCTCAATGCCTGGTTTACTTTAGACAGTCGCTGTGCTTTCCCCCTCATTTCACTCCAATACAATGAACTTACCATCACGGTCACCCTCCGTCCCATCCAAGAACTGTTCCAGGTCCGCGATGTCACCGACACGGCCAACGACTATCCCTATATCCGCCCCGATTTCAACAACGAAGCCTACCGGATGTATCGGTTCTTGCAGACCCCCCCGGATGTCCGGATCGACTCGGTGTACCAATCCCTCATGGGGGTGTATGAG
>RFRI01000477.1 GCA_009924535.1 Verrucomicrobiota bacterium | reverse complement strand
AACATCAATCTCTTCGGCAACGAATCGGTCGCCGTCACGGAGACCTTCGCGATCCCGACCTTGAATCGCGGTTACTCCGTCTTCACCGTCACGGCCAAGGCCGGAGCGCCTGCCAACCTGCTCTTCACCAATTCTTCGCAAGGCACTGGTTTCGCGGCGGCCCAGAACAACAGCACCGGTCCGACCGGTGTCTCCGTGTTGTTCCGCGGCACCAATCTCGGACAGGCCGCCGGCAACGGCGTCGCCACCATCTCGGATACCGGGCCGACGAACGGTTTCCTCTTCAACGGCCAAGGCGGGGCCAACGGTACCAGCACGAAGGGCATCCTCCCGTGGGCGCTGGTCGACGCGACCGTCACCGGCAGCGGCACTTCCTTCGCCACCGGCGACGGAACGACGTTTACCTCCGCCATCCTCCGTCCGCTGGCCGCCGGTGAATACGGCACGGCCAATGCGTTCGCGGTCAATACGAACGTCCTTCTTAACAGCGGAACCACGACGGTGGCCGCCGGCGTCAACCCGAACTCCATCACCATCGACTCGAGCGCCGGCCTGACGATCGGGTCGTTGCAGCAGGTAAGCCTGAGCAGCGGTGGCATCCTGGTCCGCAGCGGCAGCACCTCCACGATCGCCGGCGGCGTCATCAACCAGACTTCCGGCTTCTCCCCGCTGAACATCTGGACGCTGGGGAACCTGACGATCGGCAGCACCTTTAACGGCGGTAACGGTACGAGCAACGCGGCCGTCGGCTTCGTCAAGGCCGGCGACGGCACGCTCACGCTCAGCACCCCGACTTCGGGTATCGCCGGTCTCACGGCCATGGGCGTCAATACGATGAGTGGTCAGACCGTCATCAACGGCGGTACCCTGAAGCTCAACGGTGGTACCAACACGCTTGCCGCCAACAATTACCTGGAAGTCGGCTTGGGAGGCTCCCTGGACTTGAACGGCACTTCGCAGTATGTCTTCGGCCTCTTCACGGACGGAGCGGTCGCCGGCGCCGGTGGAACGATCACGAGCAGCGCGGGAACGGGCAACCTCGTCGTCAATCAGGACAACACGGGTCGTAATTGGGCCGGCACCATCTCCGGCAGCGTCAACTTCACCCGCTCGGGTCAGAGCACGCTCACCGTCTATTCGCCCCAGACCTACACCGGAGCCACGCTCCTGAACGCGGGCACCACGACGTTGCGCGATGCCGCCAAGATTTCCGGCACCAGTTCGATCGACCTCAATTACGCGACGCTGACGCTCGACAACAACGTCGGCACCACGGACCTCGCCGATCGCGTCAATGATGCGGCGCCCATCGCGCTGCGCGGCGCCACCTTCAACTTCACCGGCCGGGCG
>RFRI01000476.1 GCA_009924535.1 Verrucomicrobiota bacterium | reverse complement strand
AGGGTGTGGGCAGATCAGGGGTGACGCTCTTCTTGACGGAGGCGTTCCTGTCGCATGCGGATCGTGCCGCCTAAGAGCTGGTTGACCGAGTAAAGCCTTCGATGGGTCGACTGATATTCCGTGGGGGTGAGGGCGCCGATATCGTGGGCAATCTCGAGTTGGGTCGCGAGTTCGGCCGCCGACCCTCTGGCTATGTAGAGGAACCGGATGGAGTCGCGATTGCTGCCGCGCTCGTCTCCTTCGGCGATATTCGACGGGACGGAGATGGCCGATCGGCTGATCTGGTCGCAGAGAGCACGCCGGCGTGAGAGCGTCGGTCCGTCGGCGATCCGGAGTACTTCGATCGCCAGAATCTTTGCTTCTTTCCAGAGGTTTAAGTCGCGGTAGCTGCGGACAACTTCACGTGGTGAAACGGGGTCGTCGGGATGCATCAAGCCAACCTGCCTTCGCGGCGCCGCTTCCGCATCTCCAATCAATTGGTTACTTCAATCTACTTCCGGCCACTAGATTCCCCCTGGTCTCTTCTTCGCAGCAGATCACCAGTACCCATGCCAGCAAGCGCTTCTGCGCGACTGCTTCGCAGCAGTTCACCATGCCAGCAGTTCCCCCGCGAAGTAAGCTCCGCTTACTTCGCCGGTAATTTATTGAAATCGACCACTGGCTCCTTGCCGGCTGGGATCGTCAACACCACGCCGCGCTTGCCGTCGGTGCTCGCGTAGCCGCCGGTCGTGAGCGCGACGGCGTTAGCTTCGACGGTATGGCTGAAATCCTTGCGGCCGAGTTCGGACGTGGCGCTGCTCTTGGCTTCCTTCAGTGCGACCCACTTGCCGGCCGGATTGCGAATCCAGAGGTTGGAGTAAAGGCACTTACGTTCGACCTGGCCGTAGGAGCCGGACCAGTCTTCGACGAAGGAATAGAGGCCATCGATCTTCGCTTCGGTCTTCGGCCGGCGGAATGACGTCAGGAAGCGCCACTTGCCGGTCTCCGCGAGTTTCACCCAGGCGGAGTAGATCGCGGCGTCGCCCTCGGCCTTCACGCCGAGCAGGAACGAATAGGTCGCGTTGTCCTTCCACGCGTAAGGGAGGTCGCTGTGGCCGCCCGAGCCTTCGTGGTCGAAGGCCGAGGCGTTGACGCCTTCGCCCTTGGCGACGGTCGTCACGACCAGGTCGCGCAGTTCTTCCGCGCTGACTTTCTTGGCGTCGTTCTTCACATAGCCGTTGTCCCAGAGCGAGTAGATGAACACGCGGTCCTTCGCTTCCGGCCCGGCGGTCTTGCGCTGGAAGCCGAAGTAGCCGTGGCCGAAGCCCAGGACGCAGTTGTAGGTCGTGGGCGGGCCGGGCAGCGCCTTCGC
>RFRI01000475.1 GCA_009924535.1 Verrucomicrobiota bacterium | reverse complement strand
GCCAAGCGCTACAGCTGGTGGTCCTATCGTCCCGGCATCCGCGCCCGGAACATCGGCTGGCGTCTCGACTACTGCCTGACTTCCGACGGCCTGAAATATTCGCAGCCCGACATCCATGACAAGGTCACCGGTTCCGACCATTGTCCGGTCTCGGTGCGCATCCAGGCCGAGCTCTGAACCGGCTTATTCCGTGGGCTGGCGGAGCGTATTCCTTTGACGGACGTTTGCGCTCCGCATGCGCTCGCCGATCCGGATGAGTCCGATCGTGAGCGCGAAGAATCCGCTGAACATCACGGCGAGACCCCAGATGCCCCAGAAATCATCTTGGCGGCAGGTGTCCGGTTGCGAAGGCAGGTAGCGGACGGCGATTTTCCGGCCGGGCGCGGCGCCCGCATATAGCCGCAATTTATCTTTGCGGACCTGGCCTTCCTGGTCGACGTAGCGGACCACGCCGTAGGTCTCCGTATGTTTTCGTCCTCTCCGTCCGGATCGCCGCTCCTCGTGCGTTTCGAGGATCTCGGCCTCGGTCGGGACCCCGGTGAGCTGGAAGACCGCGCACCAAAAGAGCCATCCGCCGAGGAAGATCGCCCCGAGCCAAGTGACGGCGGCGAGCGGGCCCGGCCTGGACCACGCGACCCGCATCTCAGCGCCTCGCCTCCCCGGTCAGCCGGCGCACCCAAGGTACGAGCACGAGCAGCAGGACGGTCATGCCGCCCACGAGCAGGGCCTGCTGCCAGAAAAAGTGCGCGAGCGCCTGCGGGTCCTTGCCGTTGAATTCGCCGGCCACGACGCCCGCGAGCTTGTTGCCGAGCGCGGTGCCGAGGAACCAGATTCCCATCACGAGCCCGGTCAGTCTCGCGGGGGCGAGCTTGGTCATCGCGCTCAGGCCGACGGGGCTGAGGCAGAGCTCGCCGAGGGTCTGCAGGAAGTACACGGCGATCAGCCACCACGGGCTGACCTTGCCTTGGGCGGTGAGCTGCGCGGCCGGGACGAGCAGCGCGAACGAGAGTCCGAGGAAGACGAGGCCCCAGACGAACTTCATCGGGATCGACGGCTGTTGCTCGCGCAGGCGGACCCAGAGCCACGCGAACAGCGGCGCGAGGGCGAGGATGAAGAGCGAGTTCACCGACTGGAACCAGGACGATGGGAACGCGAACCCGAGCAGCTCGTTTTGCGTGAGGTCGTCGGCGAAAAGCGTGAGCGACGAGCCGGCCTGCTCGAAGACCGCCCAGAAGAGGATCGCGCAGATGAAGAACACGAGGATCGCCGCGATCCGTCGGCTGTCCTGGTCCCTCTGCACGACGCCGAACCAGATGACCCCGACGATCGGGAGGGCGTAGACGATCGGATTGATCCAG
>RFRI01000474.1 GCA_009924535.1 Verrucomicrobiota bacterium | reverse complement strand
GTAGACGGGGTAGTTGTTCTGGCCCACCGGCAGCTGGACATCGCACATCTCGGCGATGGCGACGGTGTTGGTGATCGACTCCGGCACCTCGCCGAAGACGCGGAGCATCTCGGCCTGGCTCTTCAGGTAGAACTCCTTGGCATCGTAGCGCATGCGCCGCTCGTCGGCCAGGCGGGCGCCCGTCTGGATGCAGAGCATGGCGTCGTGCGCGACGTTGTCGCCGGCGTCGACGTAGTGGACGTCGTTCGTCGCGACGACCCGCAGCTGGAACTCGCCGGCCAGCTTGAGCAGGTCGGGGATGATCCGCTTCTGCTCCTCGAGCCCGTGGTCCATGAGCTCGATGACGAAGTTCTCCCGCCCGAAGATCTCGATGAAACGGCCGCAGGCCTTGCGGGCGGCCTCGTAGTCGCCGCGGAGCAGGGCCTGGGGGATGACGCCCTGCAGGCAGCCCGAGAAGCCGATCAGGCCCTCGGCGTGCTTGGCGAGCTGCTCGAGGTCGGTACGCGGCTTGTAGTGCAGGCCGCGGACGTGCGCGTCGGAGACGAGCTTGGTGAGGTTCTGGTAGCCTTTGAAATTCCGGGCGAGCACGCCCATGTGGAAGTACTTGTGCTCGCGGCGGTCCGGCTTGTCGGTAAGCGCGTGGTCCCAGACGAGGTAGAGCTCGCAGCCGAGGAGCGGCTTGAGCTTCACGTCGCCCTTGGAGCGCTGCTTGGCCTCGTTCCAGAAATCGAAGAGCCCGAAGAGGTTGCCGTGGTCGGTGATCGCCACCGCGCGCATGTTCATGTCGCACGCACGCTCCATCAGGCGGTCGATACGGCTGCAGCCGTCGAGCATGCTGTAGTCCGTATGCACGTGGAGGTGCACGAAGTCTCGGCTGATGGTTTCCGGGTCGGCCATGCGGGATGCCGATAATAGGGAGCCGTCGGAGGGCAGGGGAAGGCATTAATCCGGCGGGTTATCCGCGGACTTATGCACAGCGGCCCTGTGAGCCGATTCCGGGGCTTACTTGACCTTCACGAAGGTGCGCTTGCCGGCCTGGATGACCAGCTCGCCGGTCGGCTGCGCGACCTTCTGGGCCGGATCGGAGACCTTGTCGTCGCCGATCTTGACCGCGCCGCCTTCGATGAGGCGACGGATCTCCTTCTTGGAGGGGAAGAGGTTCGTCGCGGCGAGCAGGTCGACGATGCCGACCTCGGCCGCGCCGCCGGCGACGGCGGCCCAGGCGAACTCAGGCATGTCCGTGCGGACGCCGCCCTTGGAGAAGACGTTCTCGAACTCGGCGCGTTCCTTGGCGCCCGCGCCCGCGCCGTGGAACTTGTCCGTCAGGCGCGTGGCGAGCTGCTTCTTGGCTTCCATCGGGTGGCC
>RFRI01000473.1 GCA_009924535.1 Verrucomicrobiota bacterium | reverse complement strand
TCGGTGTCGGCGGAGGTCTGGAGGTCGCTGAAGGAGATCTTCAGCAGCGAGCAGTGGCAGGGAGTGCGGCCGGTGATGTCGACGCCCACGTGGAGGCCGGCGGCGCGTCCCTTGGCGATGACGGCGGCGGCGGGCTCGGGGAGCATCAGGCTGAACTCATTCCAGAACGCCTGGTTCGCGTAGCAGACCTTGAGTCCGGGAATGTTGTGCAGCTTCGCGGCGGCGCGGCGGGCCTGGTCGCGGCCGGCGACGCAGCTGGCAGCCATGCCGTTCTCGCCGCGGGCGAGGATGGCGGCGCCGGCGATCGTGGCGATGAACGCCTGGTTGGAGCAGATGTTGGACGTGGCCTTGTCCTTGCGGATATGCTGCTCACGGGTGGACATCACCATCACGATGCAATCGCGGCCGGCGTTGTCCTTGGCCTTGCCGACGAAGCGTCCGGGGGTCTCGCGGACTTCGTTCTTCTTGTCCGCATTGTGGCGGACGGCGAAGATGCCGAGGCCGGGGCCGCCGAAGTTGGCGCCGATGGCGAGGTGCTGGCCTTCGCCGACGAGGATGTCGGCGCCGTTGCGGCCGTACTGCGCCGGGGCCTTGAGGCCGCCGGTGGCGAGGAGCATCGGGTCGATGACCGCGACGGATTTCACGCCGGCATCGGCGCAGGCATCGGTGAGGGCGTCGACGTCCTCGAGGAGCCCGAGGGCGTTGACCTGCGGGAAGATGACGGCGGCGAGCTGCTTCCCGAGGCGCGCGGAGGCCGCGGCGATGCCGGCCGCGGTGAGGCGGCCGGTGTCATCGTCCGGGGCCAGGAATTCGAGCTTCACCGACGTGTCGGCGACATGCGTGCGAAGCACTTCAAGGTCGCCGGGCAGGAGATTGGCGGCGACGAGCACCGTGTTGGCTTCGGCGTCGCCCATGCGGACGGCGCAGACGGCGGCTTCGAAAAGCGCGCTGGCGCGGTCGTAGAGGGAGGAGTTGACGGCTTCGAAGCCGGTCAGCTGGGCGAGCGTGGACTGGTAGATCCAGTGGGTGATCAGCGTGCCTTGCGAGCGCTCGGGCTGGTAGGGCGTGTAGGAAGTCGTCAGGTTGCGGATCGAGCAGACATGGCCGACCATTTCGTGGGTGCGGTAGACCTGCAGGCCGTCGCCGAGGAAGGGCGTCTTGACGGAATTCTTCTGCGAAAGGGAGTCCATGCGGTCCGCGAGCGCCTGGTATTCGAGTTCGTCGGGCAGGTCCTGGGCGCCCGGGAACTTCACCGCGGCGTCGATGTGCGCGTACATGTCCGGAAAATCCTTGGAGCCGATCGCCGAGAACATCGCGCGGATGTCGGCCTCGGTCGCCGGGATGTAGTGGCGGGCGAGTTCGCGGGTGATTTTGGA
>RFRI01000472.1 GCA_009924535.1 Verrucomicrobiota bacterium | reverse complement strand
GGCCGTCGTGGTCGCCTTGGCGGCTTCCGCGCTCGTCGCCCTGACCGTCATGCCTGCCCTGGCTTCTTTCTGGCTTCGGGCTGAAGGTCATGCCGAGGAAGGTGGCCTGATCCGCCGTCTCAAGTCGGTCTTCTCGGCGATGCTTGGATGGTGCTTCGCCCATCGAACCGCGGCCGTCGTCGCCACTTCGCTCGCGGCCCTCGCAGCCGCCGTCGGCTACACGCGTCTCGGGGCCGATTTCATCCCGCAGCTCGACGAAGGTTCCATCAGCATCCAGTTCGTCCGAGCCTCCAGCCTTGATCTGGCCTCCTCGATGGACCTGCAGAAGCGCACTGAGATCCTCCTGAGTGCCAAGTTTCCGGAGGTCGACCATGTCTTCGCGCGCATCGGTACCGCCGAGATCGCCAGCGATCCGATGGGGCCGAACGTCGCGGATAGTTATGTGAAGTTGAAACCCCGCGACACGTGGCGCCGTGAAGGTGGTTCGCCCATCAATAAGGCAAGGCTCGTCGAACTCATGTCCGAACTCCTGGAGCGGACCGTCCCCGGGCAGACCACGATGTTCTCCCAGCCGATCCAGTTGCGTTTCAATGAAATCATGGCCGGCTCCCGAGCCGATCTTTCGCTGAAGATCTTCGGCGACGAACTCTCCAATATGGAAGCCGTGGCCGAGCAGGCGGTGGCCGTGCTCCGTAAGATTCCCGGCGGCGGAGACGTCGTGTTCGAGGCCTCAGGCTTATTGCCCTCGGTCGACATCGTTCCAAAGCGAGACCAACTGGTCCGTCGTAACCTGCATGCGGAGGAGCTCAACGACATCGTCTCGACCGCCTTGGGCGGCGCGAGGGCGGGGCAGCTGCCCGCTTCGGGGCGTCCCATGGAGGTCGTCGTTCGCCTGCCTGGTGCCGAAAGTACTTCGCCTTCGCAGATCGGCGATCTCCCGGTCTCTGCCGAGGATGGCTCCGGTACGATGGTCGCGCTCTCCAAGGTGGCTGACGTCAAACTGGTCGAACGTCCGGGCGTCATCACCCGCGAGGACGCGCGCCGCCGTCTGGCCATCCTCATCAACGTCCGCGGCCGTGACACCGAGGGCTTTGTGCGCGAAGCCGAGGCCAAACTCAAGTCCGAGGTCAAGCCGGTCGGCGGCGTCTATTGGGAGTTCGGTGGCCAGTTCGAGAACCTGCAGCGGGCGCGCGAGCGCCTGACGCTGGTCGTCC
Organism: Verrucomicrobiota bacterium; assembly: GCA_009924535.1. GTDB lineage: Bacteria > Verrucomicrobiota > Verrucomicrobiia > Opitutales > UBA953 > UBA953. Next base: position 166 of record RFRI01000472.1, on the reverse strand, counting down.
CCGCGGCGCTTGGGCTGATCCTGCTCCTCATCTATGCCGGCTTTGGCAGTTTTCGTCAGGCGGCACTAGTCTTCACCTGCGTGCCGCTCGCGGCTATAGGCGGCGTGCTTGCACTCTGGCTGCGAGGCATGCCCTTCACAATCTCGGCCGGTATCGGCTTCATCGC
>RFRI01000471.1 GCA_009924535.1 Verrucomicrobiota bacterium | reverse complement strand
GCTGTTTTTTGTCTTTTCGGGGGGTCGGTCATCGGGGTCGTTACCGCCCTTCCCGGGCTTATTCAGGCCAAAATAAAGGGGGAGGAGTACGCCGGCGTGGTACCTTTCGTCCCCAGCATGGCCATCGCCGGGGCAGTCTGGTTCTTCCGCGGGCCCGAGCTGGTCACGCTTTGGCGTGGCTGGACCGCTTCGTGAATCATTCTGACTTGTCAGCACCCTCCCGCCATCCAATCATCCCATTCTCCCCACTATGAAGCAGCTTGCCCTTGCTACCTTGATCGCTTCCGCCGCCCTCGTCGGTTGCACCACTTACGACACCCCTAATCACGGCCGTAACGTCTCCATGGAGCCTTCCCACGACTTCCTTGGCATCGTCAAGGTCGAGTCTGGTTCCTACGCCCCTTCCGAAAAAGCGACCATCGGCGCCAACATGCGCGAGTTCAGCGCCCGTCGCCTCACCTCCGGAGACCGCATTACCCTGCTCTGGGGCGCGATCACCCTGACCGACTACTAAACCGACAAGTAGCCCTTGCAGAAGCCCCGGATTCGGGGCTTCTTCATTTGCAGGCCATGAACGACACCGGAAGCAACGTCGCCCGCCATCTTCGGAGCGCGGCTACCAGCCGACCGGACGCCCTGGCGACGAAGTCGCCCATCGAAATCGGTCCGGAGGGAAAAGTCACCCATGAGGCGCGCTCCTTTCGCCAACTCGACCAAGCCAGCGACGCGGCGGCCGAACACTTCAGCCGATCCGGCATCACCCACGGCACGCGCGTCCTACTGGCCGTCCGCCCCGGCCACGACCTGATCGTCGGAATGTTCGGGCTGCTGAAGCTCGGCGCCATCCCCGTGGCCATCGACCCAGGCATGGGCTGGTCGGCCATCCTTGATTGCGTCCATCGCTCCCGCCCGACGGCCCTCGTCGGCGTCCGCTCAGCCTCACTGCTCAGCCGTCTGCCGTTCGCGGCCTTCCGCACGCTGCGCCATCGCGTGACGGTCGGCGGCTCCGCATGGCGCCAGGCGCTCGGGTCGACCCCTGCCCGGCCTCGTCCGCTCGCCACCGTCGGCCCCGACTCGCCCGCCGCCATCCTCTTCACGTCCGGTTCGACCGGGGCGCCCAAAGGCGTCTGCTACACACACGGGATGTTCGACGCGCAGATCGAGTTGGTCCGCTCGACCTACGGCATCGTCCCCGGCGAGACGGACATGGCGATGCTGCCGCTCTTCGCGCTTTTCAATCCGGCCCTCGGCACGACGACCGTCACGCCGCCCCTCGATCCATCCCGGCCTCTCGCCGCCGACCCTGCCCCGCTGGTCGCCGCCTTGCTTTCGGAAAATGTCACCTGCTCCTTCGGCTCACCCGCCATCTGGAGCAAGGTCG
>RFRI01000048.1 GCA_009924535.1 Verrucomicrobiota bacterium | reverse complement strand
TCGCGGTGATGTACGTGTTCGCGGCGATGCCGGTACCCGTGACGAGACGACCGACGGCGAGGCCGGCGGAGCTGGCGACGGTGACGCTGGTCGAGGCGGACGAAGCGGCGGTCGTGGTCAGCGAGGCAGGCACGGCGACGTTGGCGAAGTCGAGCGCGAAGGTGCCGCCGTTGAGCGTGAGCGCGCCGGTGAAGAGGCTGTCGTTGGCGGAATTGATCGTGAACACGCCGGCGCCGAGCTTCGTCAGCGCGAGGTTCGCGGCGGTCGTCGCGTTGAAGACGCCCGAGAAAGCGGTGGTGGTGTCATCGCGACCGAACGTCAGCGTGGTCGCGGTGCCGCCGGAGTTGGTGACCGTGCCGCCGCCGGCGATGGAACCGACCGTCTGGGCCAGGTTGTTGATGTCGAGGGTGGCGCCCGCGGCGACCGTGACGGCGCTGCGCTGGGGGATCACGCTCCCGAGGCCCGCCGTGAGCTTGCCGGCGTTGATCGCCGTGCTGCCGGTGTAGATCATCACGCCGGACGTGGTGGAACCGAGCAACAGCGTGCCCGCGCCGTTCTTCGTGATGCCGCCGCCGGCGAGGATCTGCGAGTTGATCGTGACCTGGCCCGCGCCGTCGAACGTGATGTTGTTGAACGCCGAGCGGAGACCGCCCGAGAACTTCAGCACGCCGCCGAGCGTGTTGGCGGTGACGACGAGGTCGTTGTTGAAGTAGATGCCCGCGGTGATGTCGTCCGACTGGCCGAGACCGAACTTGTTGATCTTCGCCGTGGCCGCGCCCAGCGCATCCATGACGATGGAACCGTTGGTATTCGCGACGCCGCCGACGAGGCCGCCGACGAGGTTGAACGCGTTGTACGACGCGACCGTGTCGCCGATGTTCAGCGTGCCGAGACGGACCGACTTGCCCAAGCTGATGGTCTGGTCGCCCTGGAGATTGATGTTCAGGTTCGCCGTATCGCCTTCGGCATCAGGGAACAGGCCGGTGACGCCCCAGTTGGTGGTCTTCTGCCAGGACAAGCCGGAGTCGAAACCATCCGGGGTCCAGGTGAGGTTGGCGGCGCGGGCGAGCTTGGGCGTCCCCATGGCGAGGAGCGCGGCGGCGACCATCAAGGACGCGCGGGGAAAAAGGGGACGGGACTTCGAACTTTTCATTTGAATAAATTTGGGGAGGTCACGGGGGCGTGACATCAATGGGGGGTATCGAAAATATTGAGGTGATAACCCCAGCCGCACAACCGTTTTTGGCCATTCTTAGCCCGTCCTAGGGCTTTAAAGGCGTTGGATCTGGGGGTTTTAATTAATTTGTTAAAATTGCGTAAATTTCTGCATTTAAATGCGTTTTATTTGATTAAAAATCATAAATTGCTCATTAATCGTCATAAAAAGTTATTCACATGCCGTTTAATCGAGCAGTTAGGAAACTGACCAATGGGAGCGGACAGAGGGCTGCGTCGATGACTGAATCGAGGGCTGCGTTGAGGGCTGAATGGATGACCAATCCCCTACCCTCCGGGCCTCTGGGCCTCTAAATGGTCACTTCACCCAGGGCTTAAGGGCTAAAAACCACTTATTGGCCATCTTTTCGGCGCCCTGGGCGTTCGGATGGACCCGATCCAAGATGGTATCCTTGAGCGGATCGAAGCCGGTAGCGAGGTCGACAATCATGACCGGCGAGTCGGACTTGGTCAGCTCCCGGGCCAGAAAGACCTCCGCCTGGTTGAGCTCGGGGATGTAGCCGTACTTGGGAAGTTTGCCGCTAGGGATCACTTGCGCGAGCAGGACGACGACCTTGGGGTTCTGCTTCCGGGCGGCCTCGATGATCGTGCGCTCGGCGGCGATGATGCCCGGCACGGGCTTCTCTTCGGCGGAATGATTGTGCCCGCAGTGGAGCAGGATGATATCGGGTTTCGCTAGCTTGAGTTTCTGCGGCATGAGGCCGGCGAGGAATTCCGCGTTCTTGCCGCCGTAACCTTCATGCCAGAGCGGGCCGTTCACGCCTTCGCTCTGCTGCGAACCGACGAACTCGTATTTTAATCCGGCGGCGCGCATCTTCTGGTCGAGCGGGAGACGATACGTCACGAACGTCTTGCCGCCCTGCGTGATCGAATCACCGATCGCCAGGATGCGCACCGGCTCGGCGGCGAGGGAGGCGACAAGGGAGCAGAGAAAGAAGATGAGGGACGAAATAGCTGATTTCATTGGATGGAATGAAGTAATGAGGAATAGATGACGGAATCGATGGCAGAGTCGATGACAGAGGGCTGAATCGAGAGGGAAAACGGAGAGGCATTTCAGGTGGCGGGCGGCAGCCCCAGGTGGCATGTGGCGGGACTTATCAACGCAGTCCTCTATTCAGCCCTCGATTCAGTCCTCCGTCATCTGCCATCGACTCAGCCATCGACCCTTACCCGATCAACTTCAACACCTGCTCGGCGAGCAGCGCCATACCTAACCCGGAGATACCGATGAGGGTCTCGGTGATCGTCCACGTGCGGAGGGTCTGGCCGACGGACAGGCCGAGGCATTCCTTGACCATCCAGAAGCCGCTGTCGTTGAGGTGCGAAAGGAAGAGCGAGCCACAGCCGATCGAGATCACCATGAGCTCGGGACTGGTACCGGGATGAGCCGCCAAGACGGGCGCGATGAAACCGGAGGCGACGGTGATCGCGACGGTCGCGGAGCCGGTGGCGACGCGGATGAAGGCCGAGACAAGCCAACCGTAGACCAATAAAGGCAGGCCCGCGGTGGCCGCCAGCTCGGCGAGCTGCTTGTCCACGCCGGCCGTCCGCATGACGAGCGCGAAGCCGCCGCCGGCGCCGACGAGGATGAGCGTCATACCGATGCCGGAGACGCTCTGCTCAGAGAACTTCAGGAGTTCTCCCGCGGAACGTCCGCAGCGTCGACCAAACGCCCACATCGCGAAAAGCACCGATAAAAGCAGGGCGATCACGGGGTTGCCGACGAAGAGCCCGACCTTTCCCCAGAGGGCTTCCTTGGCCTGCAGGAGCTCGACCAAGGTGCCCGTCAGCAGCAGGATCACCGGCAGCAGGACGGTGAAAATCGTGAGACCGAACGTCGGCAGGGTCTGGCCGGCGGACACCGACGGCGTGAACTCCGGCGTGGCGACCTCGACCCGCTTGACGGCGAGCTTGGCGAAGAACGGGCCAGCGATAGCCGCGACCGGAATGCCCAGCACCAGCGCCCACAGGATGACCTTGCCCATGTCCGCATGCAGCGCGTCGATCGCGATGACGGGGCCGGGGTGCGGCGGCATCAGGCCGTGCATCACGGAGAGAAAGGACAGCAGCGGCAGGACCAGCAACAGGAAGGGCTTACCGGTCTCCTTGGCGAGGGTGATGACGATCGGCAGGATGAGCAGCAGGCCGACGGCGAACCAGGTCGTCATGCCGACGCAGAGCGCGAGCAGGATGATGCAGAGGCCGATGCGCGAGGGCCCGAGCGTACGGATGAACTGCTTGGCGAGCACCCCTGCCCCACCGGACTCGGCCAGTAGTTTTCCGAAAACGACGCCGAGCACGATGATCGAACCGGTGCTGGCCAAGGTGTTACCGAAGCCCGTCTGGAAGGCCTTCAAGACCTCCGTCATGGTCAGCGCCCCCTGCGTGGCCACGACCATCGCCCCGAGCGTCAGCGAGCTGATCAGCAGCGCGATGAACGGATTCAGCTTCAGCCAGGTCACCAACAGGACCAGGACGGCGATGGCGAGCAGGGCGTAAAGCATGGCGCGAGGGAATCAGGGTTTCGGCGGGGCGACCGTGGCACGAGTAGCACCCGTGCTGATGCCCCCGTCAACCAACAAGGTCTGGCCGGTCACGTAGCGGCTCTCTTCGGAAGAGAGGAAGACCACCGGTCCGGCGAGGTCGTCGGGCGCACCGGGACGCTTCAGCGGAATGCGGTCGCAGAGGTAGTCGACCCACTCGCGATTCTCGTAGAGGACGGCGTTCTGGGCGGTCTTGAACCAACCCGGCGCGAGGCAGTTGACGGTGACGCCGTGGCGACCCCAGTCGTCGGCGAGGCTCATGGTGAGCTGCTTCACGCCACCGCGGCTGGCGCCATACGGGGCGAGGCCGGCGTAACCCGCGACGCAGGTGACGGAGCCGATATTGACGATGCGTCCATAGCCGCGGGCGATCATCCCCGGCGCGACGGCCTGCGAGGTGAAGAAGGTCCCGCGGAGATTGGTATCAAGGACCATGTTCCAATCTTCCCACGTGACCTCGAGCGCGGGCTTGCGGGCGTTGCAGCCGGCGTTGTTCACGAGGATATCGATGCGCCCCATCTGCTTCTCCACTTCCGCGACGGCGGCCTTGATGCTGGCGTGGTCGCGGACGTCGAGGTCGACGCCGCAGGTGCGGCGGCCGAGGGCCTCGATCTCCTTGCGGAACGGGGCGAGTTTGGAGGCGTCACGGCTCGACATCGCGATGTCGGCGCCGGCCTGCGCGAGGGCGCGGGCGAAGTATTGGCCGAGGCCGCGGCTGGTGCCCGTGATGAAGGCGACCTTGCCGGTGAGATCGAAGAAAGCCATTGGTTTCATTGATCAGACCTGGGGAGCGAGGATGACCTTCATCACGCCCGGCGCGCCGGCGTAGAGCTTCGCGAACCAGTCGGCGCCCTGCTCGAGCGGCGCGACGGCGGAGATGATCTTGTCGACCTTGATCTGCTTGGTGGCGAGGAGCTCGATGCAGCGCGGGATCTCGCCGGCGGAGGCGCAGGAACCCTGCAGACGAAGCTGACGGGTGACGACGATCTGGAGCGGGAGCTCGGTCTTCGGCGTGAGGTTACCGACGAGCGTGACCGTGCCGCCCTTGCGCACGGCATGGATCGCGGAGAGCACGGTGGCGTTGAGGCCGACGCACTCGAACGCGGCGTCGGCGCCCTGCCCCTTGGTGAGCGACTTCACGTAGTCCGTGAGGTCGCCGCCGGTCTTGGGATTGAAGCTATGCGTGGCGCCGAGTTCCTTGGCGACGGCGAGGCGCGAGTCCTCGGTGTCGACGGCGATGACCTGCACGAAACCCGCGATCTTGGCGGCCTGGAGCGTCAGGAGGCCGATCATGCCGGTACCCACGACGATGGCGGTGTCGCCCGGGGCGACGGGAGTAAGGCGGACGGCATGCACGCCGACGGACACGGCCTCGATCATCGCGGCTTCGGCGAAGCCCAGTTCGGCCGGAAGCTTATGGAGGATGCGAGCCGGGACGGTGACGAACTCGGCGAAGGCGCCGTGGCGGCGATAGTCGCCGCAGGAGACGCCGAGGACCTGGCGATTGTCGCAGAGATTCACGTCGCCCCGCTGGCAATGGACGCAGTCACCGCAGAAGACCGTGGAGTCGAAGGTCACGCGGTCGCCTTGGGCGAAGCCTTTCACATGAACACCGACGCCGGTGATGACGCCCGCGGCCTCGTGGCCCATGACCAGCGGCGGGATGCGGCGGCCGGTGGAGCCGTCGTAGCCATGGATGTCGGAACCACAGATGCCGCAGGCGCGGACTTGGATCAGGACGTCGTCCGGACCGCAGACCGGGTCGGCCACGTCCACGTAGGACATCTTCTTATATTCGGTGAGGAGCAGGGCTTTCACGAAGGATGAGGAAGGAGGGTTTTGGCGGGAGGGCAAGACAAGGGAGGGTAGAACGATGAGAGTATCGAGGTTGGAGTATCGAGTATCGGGGGAGCGCATGCCTTGGGTAGGGTTGACCACCCTTGGTCAACCGTCGGAACCCCTGGGTATTAACCTAAATCGAAATACTCCCAGCCACCTCCTTAGATAAGGCCAATGCAAGACTTGCCGAAACGAAAGCGCCTGCCGCACGCGATTCCCCAATGGGTGGATCGCGGCGATCCTTTCTTCATAACCATATGCTGCCGCCATCGTAAGCTAAACTCCTTGGCCCACCCCGACGTATTTTTCGACCATCATGGAGACGCAGAGGATTCACGAGTCCACGGGCAGGCTGAAACTGATGAATATGACCGTCATGCCAGACCATATCCACCTGATTGCCAGATGGAATCATAGCCTAGGCCTCAGTCGCACGATCATGGCCTTCAAGGGCATCGTCGCCAAACGGCATGCTATCGAGTGGCAACAAGGGTTCTTCGACCACCGGATTCGTTCATCAGGCGAACTACGCGCGAAGACGGCATATGTTCGAGATAACCCGGTACGGGCTGGGCTTGTGGTCAAGGCGGTCGATTGGCCCTACGCCTACCTATGCAGGGATGAAAACGGCTGACCAAGGGTGGTCAGCCCTACCAGCTACCTCGGGTCGGACTGAGCGTCCTCGCTCAACCACGGCTGACCAAGGGTGGTCAGCCCTACCTCAAGACAGATACCGCTATCCGCCCTCACCACCCTTTGGTTTGCCTCCGCTCGGTCCCCGCCCTACCCATTGCGCATGAAGTTCCTCCCCGCCTTCTTCCTCTCCGTGCTTACCGCCTTCGCCGCCGAAGGCCCTAAGCAATCCATCGAGAAGCTCGACCCCGCCTTGGATGGGCTCCTGGATGGCAGCGCCAAGATCGAGACGCTCGCGACGGGCTTCACCTGGGCCGAAGGTCCCGTGTGGTATAAAGGACGCATCGTCTTCTCCGACGTGCCGAACAATACCGCCTATCAGTGGATCGAAGGCGACGCGATGGCCTCCGTCTTCCTCAAGCCCAGCGGCACCGACGAAGCTTCGGCCAACCAAGGGTCCAACGGACTGACCGTCGATGCCCAAGGTAACATGCTGCTTTGCCAGCACGGCACCCGTCGCATCGCGCGTCTCGGCGGTGACGGCAAGTTCCAGGTCCTCGCGGCCAAGAACCAGGACGGCGCGCGTTTCAACAGCCCCAACGATCTCTGCGTCGCGAAGGACGGCACCGTCTTCTTCACCGACCCGCCCTACGGCGTGCCCAAGGGCGAGAAGACCGAGACTCCTTATCATGGCGTCTATAAGCTCTCGACCGACGGCAAGGTCTCCCTCGTGACCAAGGAAGTCCAGTGGCCTAACGGCATCGCGCTGAGCCTCGACCAGAAGTCCCTCTACCTCGCCGTTTCGGACGGCAAGAACCCGCGCGTCTCCGTCTGCAACCTCGACGGCTCCGGCCTGCGCGACGTGTTCGTCGCCGCCAAACTGAAGAGCAAGAATCGCCAGGGTAGCTGCGACGGCATGAAACTCGACGTGAACGGCAATATCTGGACCACCGGCCCCGGCGGCGTGCTCATCGTGACCCCGGAAGGCAAGCACCTCGGCTCGATCCTGTGCGGCCAGCCGACGGCGAATCTCGCCTGGGGCGACGACGGCCACACCCTCTACATCACGTCCAAGGACCGGCTCCTGCGCGTGAAGACCAAGGTCAAAGGCGCGGGCTTCTGAACCCGAGGGTGGGGCGCGACCCCACCACAGACATCCACAGACCCTTAGCCGAAATTCCGATACGGTCGTGCCTATTGTCGGGTAAGTTGACCCCTTTCAGATTGGCAACCTTGGGGGGCCAGCTATGTCCTACTCCTACCCATGAAGCACCCCCTCGCTCTCCTCGCCCTCCTCGCCGCGTTCGGCCAAGCCGCCGTCGCCGAAGAAGTGAAGCTCGTCGAACAGAAGGACAAGTAGCAGGTCGACGTCCTCGTCGACGGCCAGCCCTTCACCTCTTACGTCTTTTCGGCCGAGCAGAAGAAGCCGATCCTTTCCCCGCTCCGCACCTCGCAGGGCAACATCTTCACCCGCGGGTACCCGAACGAGAAGATCGCCGGCGAACGCACCGACCACCCGCACCACATCTCCTCGTGGTTCAACTACGGCAACGTCAACGACTGCGACTTCTGGAACTCTCCGCCCGAAGGCTTCGATCGCGACAGCAAGATCCCCTACGGCGCCGTCCTTCATAAGAGCATCAAGTCGATCGCCTCGGGCGCCGGCTCCGCCACCCTGCAGGTCTCTTCGGATTGGATCATGAACGACGGTTCCAAGGTGCTGCAGCAGGACGAGACCCTCGTCTTCCGCGCCTCCAAGGACCTGCGCATCATCGACCGCATCATCACCCTCACCGCCCAGGATAAGGACGCCGTCTTCAAGGACTCCAAGGAAGGCGCCATCGCGATCCGCCTGACCCGCTCGCTCGAAGAGCCGTCCACCAAGGCCGAGATCTTCACCGACGCTTCCGGCAAGCCCACCAAGGTCGCCAAGCTCGACAACACCGGGGTCAACGGCGTCTACCTCAGCAGCCTCAAGCAGACTGAGAGTCTGGTGCTGTTGACCGGTCTGGCGCAGACGAACGAGCGGGTGTCGGAGTTTCTTCGCAATACCCAGA
>RFRI01000470.1 GCA_009924535.1 Verrucomicrobiota bacterium | reverse complement strand
TCATGGCGCTGTCGGCAATCTCCAGCACGATGCGCATATGCTCGGTCTCGCGCGCTTCCGCCATGGATAAGGTCTGGCGCACCAGCCAGGCCAGATGCTGGCCGCGTTCCAGCCGGCGGCCCAGCTCCATGAAGACCCAGTTGGGACCGCGGGTCATGTTTTCTGCCGACAGGCCCGACAAGGCGGCGGCGCGGCGCACCAATGCGTCCAAGTAGAAGCGCGCGGCCGGTGCCTCGAACGGCGCATCCGCCGGCGGCAGGTCATCAATTTTCGCCAAGGGCTTGTGGCCTTCGCGGCCCTCTTCCAAAGCACGCAGCACTTCCTCGGCGCGAGCCACAAGACGTTGCCTTCCTCCGTGACCGTCAACCGGTCTTCGAATCACGGCAACGGTTGGTTCCCGGCCGCCTATTCGCCGCTGCCTATCCTCAATCCGGTCGACGGCCTGATGGACACCAAGAGCCCCGTGGGCGAGGCGACGGTGGCCAAGCGTAGCGGCCTGCTGGCCCAGCTGGACGCCGGCTTCGGCGGCAAGGCTTCGGATGAGAGCGTCAAGGCTTACAACGAGTTCTACGAGACGACCTTCCAGCTCATGAAGAGCACGGATCTCAAGGCGTTCGACATCTCCGCCGAGCCGGCCGAGACGAAGGCCCGTTACGGCAAGAGCAAGTTCGGCCAGGGCTGTCTCCTGGCGCGTCGTCTCATCGAAAACGGCGTGCGCTTCGTCGAAGTCGCCATCGGCGGCTGGGACATGCATGCCACCCTCGACAATCGAATGGAAGAAGTCGGCGGTGATTTCGACCGCGTCTACGCCACGCTCATCCAGGACCTCGAGTCCAAGGGCCTGCTGGATTCCACCTTGGTCGTCGTCGCCACCGAGTTCGGCCGGAAGCCCGATTTCAGCGGCGGCGGGCGCGGTCACCATCCGCTCGTCTTTTCGTCTGTCCTGGCAGGTGGCGGCGTCAAGCGCGGCTACGTGCACGGCGCCAGCGATGCCAAGGGTTATGCTCCGGAGGCCGACGGCGTTTCGCCGGGCAGCTTGCATGCGACCATCGCGCACGCGGCGGGTCTGCCCGTGCAGACGGATATCATCACCCCGGCCGGTCGTCCCATGCAGGTCGGCAACAAGGCCGCCCCGCAGAAGGGCGTCTTCGCCTAAGCCTCTTCCCGCCGAAATCCTCAGCGGTCGAGGACGACGCTGAGGGCGATATCAGCCTCGCGCACCGAAAGGTGTCGCGGGGCTTTTGGTAGGCCCGGGCGCCATTCCGTCAGCGGCAGGCGATGGTATTTGAGCGTGGCCTCGTGCCGGGACCAGGCGGCGGCGAACGCCGCAGCGGGGACGTCGGAAGAAGCGATGACGGCAGACGAAGGGCCGAGGTAGGTC
>RFRI01000469.1 GCA_009924535.1 Verrucomicrobiota bacterium | reverse complement strand
CTTCGAGGTAGAAGTGGGGGGCCGTGATCTTCGATTCCAGGAGTCGACGGGCGATCGTCTGGCGCATGCCGCCCACGGGGACATCGGCGTCCGGCTGGATACCCTTGCCGTCGGCGGGCGGAGCGACCGCGACGTTGATCGGGCCGGAAGGGGCGGCGACGGACGGAGCCGAAGCGGCGGCGGCGACATCGCGACCGACGACGCGGCCACCGGGGCCGGTGCCGGCGAGGGCGGCGACGTTGAGCGCGGCCTTTTCAGCCATGCGCTTCGCGTAAGGCGAGGCCTTGGCGCGGGAAGCGTCGGACTGCGGAGCGACGGAACCGGACGAAGCGGGAGCGGCGGGGACGCAGCTCACGTCGGTCTTCTCGGGAATCGCCGGGACGGCGGTCGCGGGAGCCTTCGGGGCCGGCGCGGCGGACGGCTCGGGGGCGGCTTCGCCCTTCTTGCCGATGGCGCAGATCGGCGCGCCGACGGGCAGCTGCGTACCGGCCGGGGCGTAGATCTTGAGGATCGTGCCCGGCACCGTGCAGGAGAGTTCCATCGTCGCCTTGTCGGTCTCGACTTCGGCCAAGATGTCGCCGAAGGCCACGACTTGGCCTTCCTTGATGTTCCATTTCACCAAAGTCCCCACCGACATCGTGTCGGAGAGCTTCGGCATATCGATAATTTCAGCCATCGGATGAGAGAGGTGGGATTAGGCGAGCACCTTGAGGGCTTCGCGGACGACGCGGTTCACGTCGGGGAGCTGCTGGTCTTCCATGCGCTTGCAGTAGATCTGCGGGGCGTCGATGGAGGACACGCGGTGGATCGGGGCGTCAAGCTCGTCGAACGCCTTCGACTGGATGAGGTAGGCCACCTGGGCGTCGACGCCGCAGAAGGGCTTGTTCTCTTCGACCAGCAGGGCGCGGTGCGTCTTGCGGACGGAGGCGAGGATGGTCTCCTCGTCGAGCGGGCGGATCGAGCGGAGGTCGACGACCTCGACGCTGACGCCGTGCTCCGTCTCGAGGATCTCGGCCGCCTTGAGGCTCGTGATCACGGCGCGGCCGTGGGCGACGATCGTGAGGTCGGTGCCCACGCGCTTCACGTCGGCGACGCCGAGCGGCACGATGTAGTCTTCGTCCGGCACTTCGCCCTTGTCGTTATAAAGGATGGTGTTCTCCATCACGTAGACCGGGTCGTTGTCGCGGATGGCGGCCTTGAGCAGGCCCTTGGCATCGTAAGGGGTGGCCGGGCAGACGACCTTGATGCCAGGGTGGGAGGCGAGGATGGCCTCGGGCGTGTGGGAGTGGGTGGCGCCGACGTTGGTGCCGCCGTTGGCCGGGCCGCGGATGACGATCGGGCAGTTGATGAGACCGCCGGACATGTAGCGGATGTTGCCGGC
>RFRI01000468.1 GCA_009924535.1 Verrucomicrobiota bacterium | reverse complement strand
GGAATGCCTGCTTCAGGCCCGACAAAATCAGGAAGGAGGCCATGTACTGGTTGACTTTGTGGGTGATCACTTCCCAACCGGCGATGACCACCACCACATTGATAAAGGCCGTCAGCAACACAAACCAGAACGAAATACCGTCCACACCCAGGTGGTAATTGACGTTAAAGCGCTCGATCCACATACTGTTTTCAACAAACTGCATGTCAGCGGTGCCGAGTTGGAAGCCGGCATACAAAGGCAAGGTCAGCGCAAAGCTGATGATCGCGCCGATCAGCGCTACCCAACGCACGGCGCGGGCCTCGACCTTGACATTGCCGGCGGCATCAGGCCTCGGCTGGGCCTCGAGCGTGATCAGCTTGCTGTCGCTCTCGCCCCAGCCGCGGTAATCGAAGGAAAGGACGATGAAACCCGCCCGGGCGAAGGAAGGCGCGGTACGGTTGCCGACCTTCGCTTTCGTACCTCCGGTGCCGTTGCAAAGGATCAATGCCGGCAGCTTCTGCTCGGGCTTGAGCCCTTTCGGGGAAAAGAGGTCCGCGGCCATCCGCACGCCGTCGCAAAAGATCGTCACCGGTCGCTTGTCGACTCCCGCGAGCGGGGCGTCGGCGGCGTCGAGGGCGATGAAACCAAGGAAGCAGGCCAGCAGAGCGTTGCGCATGAACGTGAGGGTATGCGCTTATAACCCCGGCAATCGGGGAAAAGTTAGGGTCGCTCCCGGCTTAGAGCCGGATACGGAGCCGTGGGGAGATCGGCGTACCGGCGTCGCGGCGCGGGCTCTTCGGACCTTTACCCGGGGTCTCATCATCGTCGGCGACCAGGGCTTCCTCGAAGGCCTTCGGCATGGGGGAGGCGGCCTTGAAGTCCACCTTCGACCCCTGCCAGTCGAACGACAGCTGCGTCGACTCGGCGTGCAGGAACAGTCGTTTGAAGCCGCGAGCGGTGCCGACGGCCTTATTGAATTCGAAATCGCCGTAGGTGCGGTCGCCGAGAATCGGATGGCCGTGCGCGGCGGACTGCACGCGTAGCTGGTGCGTGCGACCCGTGCGCGGCTCGAGCTGAATGAGTGAGAGGGGCAACGAGCCGCCGGCGGAGCGCTGCCAGGCATAGACCGTCACCGCGGGCACGCCAGCGCCGGTCTCGGAACGCACGCCGCCGCCGGGACCTTTGGACTTCGCCATCTGATCCTGCCAAGTGCCGCGCGGGGTACGCAGGCCACGCCCACGGATGAGGGCGACGTATTTCTTCGAGACCTGCGAACGCGCGAACATCTTGCGGACCAGGTCGGCGATGCCTTCGTCGAGCGAAAGCAACAAGATGCCGCTGGTCGGAGAGTCGAGCCGGTTGAGCAGGTAGACGCGACGGATGCCGCCCTTCCCGTCGC
>RFRI01000467.1 GCA_009924535.1 Verrucomicrobiota bacterium | reverse complement strand
GGATGACCGGGTCCTTGATGATGCCCCTGCCCTTGTCGGCCTCGGCCTTGGTCGCCTCGAACTGCGGCTTGATGAGCGCGACGAGGTGCCCGCCCTTCCCTACCCTCTGCCAGGCGATCGGCAGGATGAGGCCGAGGGAGATGAACGAAAGGTCCATGACCACGATGCCATAGGTCTGTTGCGGCAACTCGACGTTGTTGATCTCGCGCGCGTTGAACTTCTCGAGGTTCTTGATCCGCGGATCGTTCCGGAGCTTCGAATGCAACTGGGCCGTGCCGACGTCGACGCACGTCATGCTGACCACGCCACGCTGGAGCAGACAGTCCGTAAAACCGCCGGTCGACGCACCGACATCGAGCCCGTGCAAGCCTTCGACGGGAATCTTGAAATGATCGAGCGCCCCTTCGAGCTTCTCTCCACCGCGGGAGACGAAGCGCGGAGGCTGATCGACGATCAGCAACGCATCTTCCGGGAAAGACTGCGAGGGCTTGTTGACGACGGCGTCAGGGCCAGAGCGAACCTTGCCGGCGAGGATGAGGGCTTGGGCGACCGAGCGGGTCGGGGCGAGCGCAAGCTTAAGCAGCAATTCGTCCGCACGCATCCTGCCGGGCTTCGCGGCCATCGGTCAGTCGAGGAAGCCCGTGAGGGGCGAGGTCGGTTCGGCCTTATCGGAACCGATACCCAGGCCGGCTTCGCGGGCGGTTCGGCCGGCTTCGACCGCGAGGCGGAAGGCGCGGGCCATCGCGATGGGGTCGCCGGAGGAAGCGATGGCGGTGTTCACGAGCACCGCATCCGCGCCCATCTCGAGGGCTTCGGCGGCGTGCGAAGGTGCGCCCAGGCCGGCGTCGACGATGACTGGCACCCGGGCCTGTTCGATGATGATGCGGAGAAAGTCGCGGGAGAGCAGTCCACGATTGGAGCCGATCGGCGCGCCCAGTGGCATGACCGCGGCGGCACCGACTTCCTCGAGGCGCTTGGCGAGGACCGGGTCGGCGTGGATATAGGGTAAGACTGTGAAACCCTTCTTCACCAGTTCGCGACAAGCCTCGAGGGTCTCGATCGGATCGGGCATCAGGTATTTCGGGTCCGGGTGGATCTCGAGCTTCAGCCAGGAAGTGCCGAGGGCTTCGCGGGCGAGCTCAGCGGCGAAGATCGCCTCCTTGGCCGTGCGCACGCCGGACGTGTTGGGCAAGATGAGGTGCTTCTCCGGGTCGAGGGCGGACAGGATGCCGTCGTCCTGCGCGCCGAAGCGGACGCGTTTGATGGCCATCGTCACCACCTCGGCGCCACAGGCGTCGAGCACCGCGCGGAGCTGCGCGGCGGAAGCATACTTGCCCGTACCCGTGAGGAGGCGCGAGGCGAAGGTGCGGTCGGCGATACGGAGCGAGGACATCGTTGCTTGCACAATC
>RFRI01000466.1 GCA_009924535.1 Verrucomicrobiota bacterium | reverse complement strand
TCGGTCATGCTGCTGTCCTGGCAATGGTCGAGGACCACGAGGTCGAACATCGCGGCGTATTCCAGCGCTCGGCGCATGATCTCGTTGTTCTGCACGCCCGAGGTCGTGTCGGTCACGGCGACCACGCCGGCCTTCTTCATCGTGCCGAGCGGGGCGAGGGCCTTGCCTTCATGGCCTTTCGTGAGCGTGCCCGTGGGCAGCACGCGCACGGCGGCGTCGCGGGAGCAGATCTCGCGGAGGAGCTGGATCGTCCCGACGTTGTCCGCCGCGGGGAGCGAGTCGGGCATCGTGACGACGGTCGTGCAGAGGTGAAGGACGGCCATGCGGACGGCGACGCCGTTCCGCACCTGTTCGAGGATGACCGAGCGGGGGCCGTCGGCGACTTCGCTTTCGACCTCGACGCCGCGGTTGATGGGGCCCGGATGCATCACGATCGCCTCGGGCTTGAGCCAGGCGGCGCGTTCGGCGTTGAGGCCGAACTGCGAGGTGTATTCGCCGAGCGAGGGGAAGTGGGTGGTCGTCTGGCGCTCGTGCTGGATGCGCAGGAGCATCACCGCGTCGCAGTCCTTGAGGGCTTCCTTCAGGTCATGGACGATGCGGACCTGCGGGAAGGCTTCCTTCAGCGTGGCCGGGACGAGCGTCGCGGGGCCGGCGAGGGTGACCTGCGCGCCGAGCTTCGAGAGGCAGAGGATGTTGGAGCGGGCGACGCGGCTGAAGAGGATGTCGCCGAGGATCGTGACCTTGAGGCCTTCGACCTTGCCGAAGCGCTGGCGGAGCGTGAAGGCGTCGAGCAGGGCCTGCGTCGGGTGTTCGTGGGCGCCGTCGCCGGCGTTGACCACCGAGATATCGAGGACCGAGCCCAGGTAGCGGGCGGAGCCGGCGGAGGAGTGGCGCATCACGATGGCGTCGACGCCCATCGCGCGGATGTTCTCGGCCGTGTCGCGGAGGGTCTCGCCCTTCACCAGGGAGGAGGCCGTCGTGTTGATCGAGACGACTTCGGCGCCGAGCTTCTTGGCCGAGATCTCGAAGGCCGTGCGGGTGCGGGTGCTCGGCTCGAGGAAGAGGTTCACCACCGTGCGGCCCTTCATCAGGTCGAGGCCCTTGCCCGGCGCGAGGGCGGGCAGGAACTGGTCGGCTTGGCGGAAGAGCCGTTCGATCTCGGGGCGGGAAAGCTCCTCGATGCCGGTCAGGTCTTTTTTCGTCCAGGTGTCTTGTTGGGCCATGCGGTGCGGTTCCGGTGGCCCTAACGAGGTTAGGACCATGGGGAAAGTGAGGAGGGAAGGCCGTTGGTCAAGGGCGTAGATAGGGCCAGGGCCAGGGACGGGGCTAGGGCTAGGTGATTGCCCATCAAAGGTACTTAGTCAGACCACGTTTTGATTCCAGCCCCAGCCCTAGTCCTAGCTCTGGCC
>RFRI01000465.1 GCA_009924535.1 Verrucomicrobiota bacterium | reverse complement strand
TAGCCGATTGGGAATTATTTTCGTTTGCCCCGCCCCACTTGACAGACACCCCTTGACAGCCGTGGCCCGTATTTCCCGCAAATCCATCGACGAGCTCCGCCAACGGGCCGATATCGTCGCGCTCGCCGGGGACTACACCCAGATGAAGCAACGGGGGCGCGATTGGTGGGGCCTCAGTCCCTTCAAGTCCGAGAAAAGTCCTTCGTTCAAGGTCAACCCTGAGACCGGCCTGTGGTATTGCTTCTCCACCCAGCAAGGCGGCGACGCCTTCAAGCTGGTCATGAACCGCGAAGGCCTCGACTTCCCGGAATCCATCGAACGCGTCGCCACCCGCTTCGGCTTCAAGCTCGACTACGAGACCGGCGGCGATGGCAAGAACGAGAAATCCTTCCGCGGCCAGCTCCTCGAGATCCACGAGCTCGTGACCGACTACTGGCGCCGCTGCTTCCTCGAAGACCCCGTGCACGGCGAGTGGATCCGCGAGTACTGGACGCAGAAGCGCAAGTTCTCCCTCGAGGTCGCCGACGACTTCGGCATCGGCTTCGCGCCCGTCGACGATTCGAAGCTCATCCCCGGCCTGCTCGCCAAGGGCTACGGCAAGGACGCCCTCGCGCAGACCGGCCTGTTCTTCGGCGTCGATCGCGTGCCTGACCCGCTCCGCTGGCGCTGCCGCTTCCGCGGCCGTCTCGTCATCCCGATCCGCGACATCCAGGGCCGCGTCATCGCCTTCACCGCGCGGACGCTCGACATCACCCCGCAGGACGACCCGTCCCGCGAAGCGAAGTACGTCAATTCGCCCGAGACCGAACTGTTCAAGAAATCCCGCACGGTGTTCAACCTCGACCGGGCGCGCATGACGCGCAAGGACGCCGATCCGTTCGTGCTGGTCGAAGGCCAGCTCGACGCCATCCGCTGTCACTCCGCCGGCATCCCCGGGGCGATCGCCGCCCAAGGCACCGCCGTCACGGAGGAGCACCTGCAGCAGCTGCCCCGCTTCACGCAACGCCTCATCGTCTTCCTCGATTCCGACGCCGCCGGCCAGAAGGCCGCCCTGCGCCTCCTGCCCATCGGCCTGCGCGAAGGCCTCGACATCCGCTTCCTCTCCCTCCCCGGAGGCAAGGATCCCGATGAGTATTTCTCGACGCATGACGCCGCCGGCTGGGCGGGCCTCGTCACCGGCGCCCGCAGCGCGATGCAGTTCTGCGTCCAGTCCCTCGTCCCCGAAGGCTCGGTCAACCTGCCGCTCACCAGCCGCCTCAGCCTGCTGGAGACCATCTTCCCCATCGTCGAGCAGGCCGGCGCCGAAGAGATCGTCCGCGAAGCCCTCAATGAGGCCGCCCGGCACGCCGGCATCGGTATCCGCGAGATGCACATGGCCTACGAGCGCCATCGTGCCCAATCCCAGGCCCAG
>RFRI01000464.1 GCA_009924535.1 Verrucomicrobiota bacterium | reverse complement strand
CCATCGGAAAGGCCGGCGAGCGGGGAATGTATCAGCTGAAGAAGGCCGCTTGGGACGACGCCAACGCCCTGCTGGAGTCCGAGAAGCACTTCCACTTCCAGTGGTCCCAATGGCGCAACCCTATCGCCCAGGACATGATCGCGGCCGCCCACCTCCGCATCCTCCGGCAGCGCTTCAAGGCCGACGGCTACTCGACCCCGACCCCCGAGCAACTAGCCCTGGCTTGGAACCGTGGCTACGAGGGAGCTAAGTCTTGGAACTTCTCCCCCAACGGCTACGCCCTCCGCGTCGCCAACCTTTTCCGCTTGTCCCAGCGTGGCAAGTGACAAGGGTCTTGCCTCATGGCGCAACTCATCGTGGCAATCGACCCTGGCGTGAACGGCGGCATCGTCTGGTCTGCCGACGGTGACCCGGTCGACTGCATCAAGATGCCCGAGTCCGACGTAGCCGTCTGCGACTTCCTCGCCCATCTCAGCTGCAAGGCCAAGGACGTGAGCCTTTACCTTGAGGAGCCCCCGCTCTTCGCCGGCAAGAACATCCCCGGCTCCGCGATCGGCAAACTGATGTGGAACACCGGCGTCCTGTACGGCGCCGCCGTGGCGATGGGCTGGAAGATTCACCGCATCCGTCCCGCTGCGTGGCTCAAGACGCACACCGTCGGCACGAAGGGCGACCTCACCACGACCCAGTGGAAGAATAAGCTGAAGGCCCGGGCATCAGAACTGTTCCCAAATGTCGACGTCACCCTCTGGAACGCCGACGCCCTACTCATCTTCGACTCCGCCACCCGCGGCGCCATCAATTAAGTTTACATAACTCAACCAAACCCTCCCTTTTGTAAACTCTCCCCAATGAAGAAAGACCCTAAACTTCCGACCGAATACCGCATCATCGCGGACTCGTCCTACATCATCCTCCCCGATCAGAAGGTCGCCCGCCTGCTGACCCCGACCGTCCGCAACGGCGTGACGTACTACAACCTCTTCGTCCCCGACTATACCCGGATGTCCCTGGCTGACATCGAGGCCACCATCAAGGCCGGTGAAGTCACCAAGTCGACCGACGCCAAATAATCTCCCACCATGAGCACCACGCCCAAATCCCAGACCCCCACCGCTGACCTTGTCGCCGCTCTCGCTGAGCTCGACAACGTCAAGGCCAACAAAGTGAACCCCGGCTTCAAGAACCGCTACGTTTCCCTCGACGCGCTGCTTGACGCCATCAAGCCGGTCTTGCTCGAGCACAATCTCGCTCTGATCCAGACGCTCATCAGCGAAGAGGGCAAGGTCGGCATCAACACCGCCTTTCTCCACGCGTCCGGCGAGCGCTTCGACTTCGGTCGCCTGATGGTTAAGGCCGAGGGGCTCGACGCCCAGAAAATCGGCGGGGCCATCACCTACATCCGCCGACA
>RFRI01000463.1 GCA_009924535.1 Verrucomicrobiota bacterium | reverse complement strand
GAGAGCGAACGGAACTCGACCAAGCCCGGTAGGCCTGAGAGCTCGGATTCGAGCGGGATGGTGACGCGCGACTCCGCCTCGTCGGCGGCGTAGGAAGGCAAGGCGGTGTTGATCTGCACCTGCGGGCCGGTGATGTCGGGCATGGCATCGATCGGGACGCGCGTGGCGGACCAGGCTCCGAGCAGGCAGAGCAACAGGGCGCAGGTGAGCACGACCGCGCGGCGGCGGATGGACCAGCGAGCGAGGGCTGCGATCATCTCAGTGGCCGTCGGTGCAGCCGACGCCTCCCTTGATGGCCTGGAGTTCTGCGAGCCAGAGGCCCCACACGCCCGCGATGGCGATCACGTCGCCCTCGAGCAGACCGTCGGCGACCTGGATCGAGCCGTCAGACTCGACGCCTGGCTTCACCTCGGTGCGCAACCAGCGCTGGCCGTTCTGGACGAATACGAAGGCCCCCTCGGAGTTCCGGAGCAACGCATCGACCGGAACCAGGACGCGATCGGCCTTGGCCTGGGCCTCGGCCTTGCGCAGGCCGATGAACTCGGCCGCATCTGGGGTCAGCAGCAGGCCCTGCCCTTTCTTGAACTCGGCGGCCTTGGCCGGAGGAACGGCACCCTCTATTTGACCTGAAGTTGCCTGCTTGCCGCAGCCAGCCAACGCGACGACCAGGAGAATGGAACTGAAGGTCTTCATCGGGACGCGACGGGATTGAAGGGAACGCCGCTGAGTTCGCGCAGGCGGAAGCCGGCCTCGACGGCCTGCTCCTGAATGAGCAACGCGGAGTCGACGGCCTCCAGGTAACCAGCCTGGGCATCCATGAAGAGCTGCAGCGACAAGGCGCCGGCACGGAAGTGAGACTCGGCGAGTTTGGCTGCTTCCGAGAAACGTACCGCTGGATCGTCCTTATGCATGCGCAACTGGTCGACCTTCGAGGCGTAGGAAAGCCAAGTCTGGCCGAGGTCCTTCTCGACGTCGCGCCAGGCCGCGGAAATGGCAGCTTTAGACTGCCGCTTACGTTCGTTGGCCGCGCGCTCGGCGGAACCAGCACGGCCGGTAACCGGTAGCGGGATGTCGAAGCGAAGGCCCACGATGGTCTCACGCCCGCCGACGCGGTCCTGCGAGACGTAAGGCCCGGCGGTGAAACCCGGCACGCTATCCGAGCGCGCGAGGTCGGACTGTAGGCTCATCTGCTCGGATTCGAGCACCTGCATGCGGTAGGAGAAGTTGCCCTGCGGAGCGGCGGCCAGGAGCTCCTCGAGTTTCGGGGCATCCTTGAGCGCGAGCACCGGGGCCTTGACGGTGAGCGGAGCGAGCGAAGGCGCGCCGCGCAGCTGGTTCATCTCCAGCAAGGCCTGCTGCAGCGCCAGGCGCGCCTCCTCGGCACGGCGGCGGGCGACGACCTCGGCGGCCTCGA
>RFRI01000462.1 GCA_009924535.1 Verrucomicrobiota bacterium | reverse complement strand
AGAAAGACATTGCTGCCGACCGCAAGGCCCTCAAGGCCATCAACAGCAGAAGGAAGTGACATGGCACCGAAGTATCCCGCGGGCGCGATCAAGCCCCACAAGAACATGGCGACCGGCGAGAGCTACGAGTCCGCTACCAGCAAGGCGTTTGGCAGCAAGAAGCCGTCGCCGCCGAAGAGCGTGGCCAAAGGCGCGAAGTGATCGACCTGTCTGTCGTCTTCCAGATACTGGAGGACATCAAGAGGCAGGCGATTGAGTGCGTGGAAAATCCGGCAGCCGACCGGCGCGACGCTTTCGAGTTCGGCACGATCAGCGGGATGCTCAAGGCCGTCGCGGCGGTTCGTGAGCGTCTGAACGAGTTTGTTGAAGCAGCCAACGAGGTGGAACGTGACGACGACTAGCAGCGCAGCGACCCCTTTCCCAAAGTCTGTCGCTACTGAAGACTACGCCAAGGCCGTGAGTGTGAGGACGCTCCTCGGCAATACCTACACCGAGGAACTCCAGTTCGCCTTCCCAGACGTGTCCCCCGGCATCCGCCCCTGCGGATACCTTCTCCTCTGCCAGATCAGGACACCCAAGCGGCGCACCCCCGGCGGCATCATCTTCACCGACTCGACACGGGAGGACGAGAAGTACCGCGTCCAGACCGCGCTTGTCCGTGCGATGGGACCGTCGGCCTTCAAGCGCCGCGACAACCTACAGCCGTGGCCCGAGGGCGCGTGGTGTACCCCCGGCACCTTCATCCGCGCGCCGATGTTCGGTGGTGATCGCTTCAATGTTTCCTACGGCAAGGGAGACGACGAGGCCTTGTTCATCACGATCAAGGACACCGACATCATCGGGATCGTCGATGGCGATCCTCTGGCCGTCAAGACATCGTAGGAGCGCACATGGCAACGATAGCAAGAGAACGCGAGGTCGAAGAGGACCGCGCCCCGAAGAAGAACAGCAGCCCACGGGACACCGTGATGGTCGGCGGCATGGAGGGTCTGGTCTCCGACGAACCGGACGAGGTGATCGAGATCGAGCCGGAACACGACGAAGTTGCAGAAAAGGCCACTTCAACGCGACGCTCCGCTTCTGACTCTGACTCCAGTGAAGACGAGGAAGACGAGCGCGACGCCCGCCTTGCCTACGACGAAGCGATGGATGACGACGACAGCGTCGAGGAGCGAGGCAACTCCCGCCGCCAACGTCGCAACAAGGCGCGTCGCGATGCCATTGCCATGCGCGATCAGGAACTGGACGTCCTGCGGCAGCAGGTCAACCAGCTTTCCGGCATGGTGTCTTCGGTCTCGCAGGGGCAGGTCGGCGTCGTCCTCAACACGGTCGAGACCCAGCTTGGTCAGGCTCAGGGCCACCTACAGGTCCTCGACGACGAGCTTGGCAAGGCCGTGGCGGCGGGCGACGGCGACCAGTTCCGTAAGGTCCAGCGCCTT
>RFRI01000461.1 GCA_009924535.1 Verrucomicrobiota bacterium | reverse complement strand
CGCCGCCAACCGCGCGATGCTCCCGTGGGCGCTCGTCGACCTCACCACGACGGGGCAGGGCATGTCCTTCGCCACCACGGGCGTCGGCGGCATCAGCCGTTACCTCCGCCCGCTGGCCGGTTCGGAGTACGAGACCAACCCGACCTCGATCATCGCCGGCACCAACGGCACCACCGGGATGTCGAACCTGCAGCTCATCGCCGGCACCTTCGGCGGCGTGCCTTTCGCTGGCTCGACCGTGACCGGCAACGCCACGCGCAACTCCCTCACGATGGAGAACGGCGCCAACCTCACCATCGCCGACGGCGCGCAGTTCAACCTGCGTACGGGCGGCATCCTGGTCCGCGCCGGCAGCAACTCGACGATCTCGGGCGGCGTCCTCAACTTCCCGAACACCTTCTCGCCGCTCACCATCTGGACGGTCGGCAACCTGACGATCAGCTCCTCCCTCGCGGGCGGTAACGGCATCGCCGGCGGCAACATGTCCCTGATCAAGAACGGCCTGGGCACGCTGACGGTCGCCCCGGTCGCCTCGACCATCAACGGCCTCGCCGCCACGGGCACGAACTCGCTGTCCGGCCAGTTCGTCCTCAATCAGGGCACGCTGAAGCTCGGCGCGGGCATCAACAACGCCATCCAGCCGTACAACTACTTCTCGGCGATGTCCGGCACGTTGGACCTCAACGGCACCTCGCTCCAGACCTACGGCTTCTTCAACGATTCGGCCGTCCCCGGCAACGGCGCCAACATCACCAGCACCAACGGCACGGGCCACCTGATGATCACGACCGATACCCGTACCTTCTCCGGTACGATGTCCGGCGACATGAAGTTCACGAAGTCCGGCAACGGCACGTTCAAC
The DNA here is from genome assembly GCA_009924535.1 of Verrucomicrobiota bacterium. Lineage (GTDB taxonomy): Bacteria > Verrucomicrobiota > Verrucomicrobiia > Opitutales > UBA953 > UBA953. Next base: position 577 of record RFRI01000461.1, on the reverse strand, counting down.
TTCTACTCCGACTTCAGCTACTCCGGTCCGACCGTCATCAACGGCGGCCTGACCGTGATGTACCAGGATGCCCGCTTCACGGCTACCTCGGCCCTGGACCTCAACTTCGGCAACCTCTACCTCGAGAACAACAACAGCTGGTCCGACAACGCCAACCGCATCCCCGACGGCACCCCGGTCACGATGCGCGGCGGTTACCTCGAGCTCCGCGGTCGCGCCCAGAACGCCTCTTCCGAACGCATCGGCACGGCGACCCTGGCCCTCGGCCAGTCGCAGTTCTACGTCGCCAACGGCGCCGGCGCCGACGCGACCACCACCCTGACGATCGGCAACCTTGTCCGCAACGTCGGCACGGCGGTCAACTTCACCTCGGGCCTGTATAACCGCGTCAAGATCGAGCAGCTCAACGGCTCGGCGTTCTCCGCGGCCAACCTCACCAACGGCATCATCGGCGGCTGGGCCGTCATGGGCGCGATCGGCACCGGTACTCACCACTTCGCCACCTACTCGCCGATCTACGGCGTGGGCGCGATGGGCACCGACGGTTTCCTCGGCTACTCCAACGCTACGACCGACG
>RFRI01000047.1 GCA_009924535.1 Verrucomicrobiota bacterium | reverse complement strand
CCGCTTAGGGCAAAAGCGTTTTTTCTAATTCCCGGATCATGGTGCGAATTTCTCGACCGGCTTTAATTCCGACGTAAAACACGAGGAAGCCATACCAAACAATCGAGGCGAAGATCAGGATGGTCCAAAAAATTACCGCGGGAGTATTCATTGAGTGGAGGGGGCCGGAGTGAGCAGTGAGCCGACGATCATACCGAGAGCAGCGAGGCCAAAAGAGGAAGCGCCGGCCACTTCAGGCGCAATCGGATAAGTTCGTCCCAAGATGAGAAAAGCCAGCGGGCCAATCGCGCCTAAAATCAAAGCCGCCCCGGCCCCTGTGGCGTTACCACGGGGCCAATAAAGACCCGCGACCAAAAGCGTGAAGACACTGGCGAGGTAAATATTACCCGTAACCGCGAGGTAGTCCCAAGCATTGCCGGGCAACTCATACCAGAGTCCATAGAACAGCAAAAAGATGGCGATCGCCAGGACCAGCAGGCGCGTGAGCAAGAGTTGCTGCTTGGGCGCGAGGGGCTTCCGCAGACACGGGGTGATTAAATCATTATAAATGACGGTGGCCCACGTCAGCATATAGCCGCTATCCGTCGACATTTCGGCGGCGAGCATCGCGGCGTTGGCGAGCGGGATGCGGGCCGTGGAATTGGACTCGAGGGATTCGGTGTCGATGGACGAAAGGATGGCGCCGAGGAGCGAAGGATTGATCAGGCGGCCGACGATATCGGCGTACTTCTTCGAGTCGCGGTTCTTGATGACCCAGATGATGACCGGGGCGCGGAGTTCGCGGGTCTCGAGCCACTGGGCGAAGCGGGAAGCGACGGCGGCGGCGAGCTCCTGGTCGCAGAGGTAGGCGATCGATTCGGAGACGAGCTTGGCGGAGCCGCTCTTGGTGCCGCCGATGTCGCGGTTACGGAGCAGGTCGAAGGCGCGTTCGGCCCAGTTGTCGCCGTGGTGGGCGCGCACGAGGTCGAGCAGGCTGCGGATCTTCTCGGTGGTGTGAGGGATGTTCAGCGCGACGAAGGCGAGGTCGCTTTCGGTGCACAGGGCGATGATTTCCGAGGCGGTCGGGCTGACGGTCTCGACGTTCTCGACAGCGGAGCGGAAGAACTTGTCGCGGTTCCAGATGCCGCCGAGGATGGCGGGAAGGTTGTCGCGCTTGCGGGCGGTCTCGAGCTTCTTGATCTCCTTGGCGAGGTCGGCGGAGACCTTGTCGAGGTTGGCGGCGGTGGCGGCCGAGCGGGTCTCGGCGGAGGCGCTGTCGGCGAGCTCTTCGAGGAGGACGAGCTTACGTTCGAAATTCGGGGCGCTTTCGTACTGGGCGAAGAGGTCTTCGCCGAGATCCTTAGGGGCTTCGAGCAGGGCGTAGAGGCCTCCCTTGCGTTCGGGGACGAGGATGGCGCGGTCCTTGCGGAGAGCGGCGCGGGCCTTGGTCCACCAAGCCTTGAAGGAGGTGGCGCGGTCCTTGCCGGCGGGCAGGGAGGCGAAATAGATGCGGTCGAGGTTGGCCTCGAGCGCGTAAGAGGTGCATTCGCCGGTCGGGTATTCGGCGAGGAGGGCCTTCACGATGCCGGCAGGGTCGTTGGCGACCTGGTTGGCGATCTCGGCCTTGCTGGTGTCGGCGTAGGCCTTGGCGACGACGCCGTTCGGATTGATGACCTCGATTTTGCCGAGGAAGAAGGCGGCGTCCATGGCATGGGCCTTCTTGTTCTGTTCAGGGAAATCGACGGTGAGTCGCTTGGTGGCCTCGTCATAGGCGCGGATGACTCCGATACCCCAGGCTTGGTGGAGGCAGAAGGCCGGCTGACCCGTGGCGACCAAGTCGATGGCGGCCTGCAGGGAGTTGATTTTACCACCTTGTGGGTTGGGGGCCTTGTTGCTCATTGCAAAAGTGGGTTTTGGGCATAACAATTCTCACTTGCAAGCAGGAAGGCGGGGGGCTTTGGGGTCTATGCCTCGACAGCCCTCCTGACCTGCGTCCCACATGGCCTTTAAGCCCGAAAAACCCTCAATCCACGGCGAAACTCCCGAGACCCTCGGCGAGCGGTTGGTCGCGGACGGCCACCCCCGCTACCGAGCGGGCCAGATCTTCGAATGGCTCTACCCCCGCCGGGCCGAGACCCCGGAGGCGATGACCAACCTCCCGGCCAATCTCCGGGCCTGGCTCTTGGCCAATTACGACTTCGAAGCGACCAGCTTGGTCCAGCGCAAGGCCTCCTCCGACGTCACCCAGAAGATCCTCCAGCGCCTCCGGGACGGCTCCCTCATCGAGACCGTCATCATCCGGGCCCCGATGGAGGGGGTGGGGCAGGAGAAGTCCCGCCGGACGATCTGCATCTCGACCCAGGTCGGCTGCGCCTACGGTTGCAAGTTCTGCGCGTCGGGGCTGGAGGGTTGGAAGCGCGACCTTTCGATCGGTGAGATCGTCTCTCAACTCGTCCAGGTCTGCCGGATCGAGGACAAGGCCGACCCGGCCCGCGCCGCCGAGGGGCTGGCGTCCTTCGACAACATCGTGGTCATGGGCATGGGCGAACCGCTGGCCAACTACGAGAACCTGATGTCCGCTCTCCGCATCGTGAACGCGGCCTGGGGCTTCGGCTTCGGCGCCCGTCGGGTGACGATCTCCACTTCCGGCGTGGTGCCCAAGATCCTCAAGCTCGCCGAGGAGCCGCTGGGCTTCCGCCTCGCCATCAGCCTGCACGGCGCGACCAACGAGGTCCGCAACCAGATCATGCCGGTGAACAAGAAGTTCCCATTGGAAGAGCTCATCCCGGCGGCGAAGGCCTTCGCCCGCAAGCATGGTCGCATGCTGACCTTGGAGTTCATCCTCATCGAGGACATCAACGACTCGCTCGAGCAGGCCAAGAAGCTCGCGGTCATCGCCCGCGAGCTCCACGCCCACGTCAATCTCATCCCGTATAACAAGGTCGAAGGCCTGCCTTGGGTCCGCCCGTCCCTGACGCGCCAGGACCGCTTCGTGAAGGAACTCCGCGCGCTCGGCGTGACCGCGACGCTGCGTCGCGAGAAGGGTCACGACATCGACGCGGCCTGCGGGCAACTACGACTCCAGACGGAGAAGGCCCAGGCTGGCGGGGCTGCTCCTCCGCCCGCGGCCGCTTAGGCCGTCAGCGCGTTGACGAACGCCTTGCGGTCCGGCGCCTTGAAGAAGGCCGTCCCTGCGACGAGGGTGTCCGCTCCCGCCTCGCGGCAGCGCCGGCCGGTCTCGACGTTGATGCCGCCGTCGACCTCGAGGCGGAAGTCGGCGCCGCGCTGAGAGCGTTCGGCCGCGATGAAACGGATGCTATCGAGGACGGAGGGAATGAAGGACTGGCCGCCGAAGCCGGGGAAGACCGTCATGCAGAGCACCAGGTCGACGGAGTCGAGGTAAGGCAGCACGCGGCGCGGGTCGGCGTCCGGATTCATCGCGATGCCGGCCGTCAGGCCGTGCGCCTTGATCGCGGCGATGGTCTGCGCGACGTCGTGGTCAGCCTCGACATGCACCGTGAGGCGTTCGGCGCCGGCCTTGGCGAAGGCCTCGATATAGCGGTCGGGATGGGTGAGCATCAGGTGCACGTCGAAGTGCAGCTTGGTCAGCGGGCGCAGGTCGGCCACGACCTGCGGGCCGAAGCTGATATTGGGCACGAAGTGCCCGTCCATGATGTCGACGTGCAGCCAGCTGAGGCCGGCTTCTTCCACCGTGCGGACGCCTTGGGCGAACGCGCCGTGATTGGCGGCGAGCAAGGAAGGGGCGACGACGGCGGGGTTCATGCTTACCAGGCGGTGGTCGCGGCTTCGCGGATCTGCGAGGCGATGTCGCCGAAGAGCGTCGGTCCGAGGCTGATTTCTTCCGCGGCGGGATCGCCCGAGACCTGCAGCGTGGCGACGGAGCGGAAGACGCGGTCCTTGAAGAGCACGCGCTTGCCGCCGTCGGTCGTCAGGGTGCAGCGCACCTCGAAGCTCACGCGGTAGCTCGTGTAGGCGTAGGCATCGCCGGTCTTGGTGGTGAAGCCGTCGCGCTGATAGCGCGTGACTTCGGTCTCGAGGACGGCTTCGCCGGGCCCGACCTTCACGCGGGGGTCGCCCGCCAGGGCTTCGAGGATCTTGCCGTGCAGCACGGCGTGCGTCCCGGTGCGCGCGGTGGAATTGCGGATCGGCGCCACTTCGATGTTCCGGAAAGCGGGCTTGGGTCCGCCGAGATGATAGGCGGAGCAGCCGGCTAGGACGGTGACGGCGAGCAGGGCGAAGACGCGCTTCATCGGCGATCTCCTCCCGTGGCCGGCTTCGCTTCTTCCTTCTTGAAGCCGAGCGCGTCGAGGTCTCCGCCGACGGCTTGGGGCTTGGTTTCGGCGGCGGTGCGCGGGCGGGGGTAGGTGCCGAGCAACCGGTCGGCGAAGGTCTTCGGCGGGTTCGGATCCTTCTGGATGCGGGCGAGGAGTTCCTCGGCTTCCTTGGAGGCGGCGGATTCGGGCGCGATGTTGCGGCACGCGTTGGCCATCAGCTTGGCGGCTTCCGGATTGTTGCGGTCGAAGAAGTAGAACTTGGCGAGGTTCAGGCGGGCGCGGGCCGCGCGGTCGCGCAGGATGGCGATCTGCTCGATGGCCTGCTTCGCGCGCGGGTCGTTGGGGAACTGGTCGGCCAGCGTACGCCAGTGGTCGGCGGCTTCGATCGTGGTGGCCTGGTCCCAGGCCGGTCCGAGCGATTCCTTCGCGCGCAACGTGGCGAGCATCTCGAGGGCTTCGGCGGCGAACTTGGAGGTCGGGTAGTCGCTGACGAGGCGTTCGAGCGCGTCGAGCGCCTTGGCGGTGTTGCCGCGTTCCAGCCCGAGGCGGGCGGTACGGATGAGGCTCTCGTCGGCGTAGGGGCCGTTCGGCGCGAGGCGGAGGGTCTTCTGCCAGAGGGCGATGGCTCCTTCAGGGTCGCTGAACCAAGGGAACCAGCCGCCGAGCTTGCGGCGTTCGCCCGCGGCGAGGCGGTTCGCGATCTCGAACTGCAGCTTCACGGCTTCGCCGAAGCCGGCGAAGCTCGAGTGGCGGGCGAAGAGGTCGTCGATCAGTTCGGTGGCGCTTTCGAATTCGTGGCGCGTCGTGTGCAGGCGAGCGCGTTCGAGGATGGCGACGGCTTCGGCCTCGGTGCCGGCGTTGGCTTCGCCGATCACGGACCATTCCTTGATGGCTGCGCCTTCGTCGCCTTCTTCGGCGGTCCGCGAGGCGTGGTTCATCGCCAGCAGCACGACGGTCTGACGGGAGGCCGGAGATACGTCGCTCGTCGTGCCGGGCTTGACGCGCCATGACCCCTCGAAGCGGACGTATTCCGCGTGGGCGATGGGGCCGAGCAGGAGCGCGACGGCGAGGAGGGGTTTAGCGAGTGGGTTCATGCCAGCGGAGAAGGGTTGCGCCCCAGGTGAGACCGGCGCCGAAGGCGACGATGAGGACGAGGTCGCCGTGCTTGATCTTGCCGTCTTTCCAGGCTTCCTCAAGCGCGAGGGGAATCGAGGCCGCGGACGTGTTGCCGTAGCGCTCGAGATTGGAAGGGAAGCGGTCCATGCCCACGTTGAGCTGGCTCGCGACGGCCTCGAGGATGCGGCTGTTGGCTTGGTGCGGGATGAACCACGCGACCTGCTCCGACTTCACGCCGCACTGGGCGAGGACGCGTTCGCAGGATTCGGCCATCACGCGCACGGCGTGGCGGAAGACTTCCTTGCCGTTCATGCGAAGGAAGTGCTTGCCGTCGCGGAGGGAGTCGGTGGTCGCCGGGGCCGCGGAGCCGCCGCCGACGCAATGGAGCAGCTCGGCGTTGTTGCCGTCGGCGCCGAGCAGGTTCCCGAGCAGGCCGACGTCCTTCTCCGCGGTGGTCTCGAGCAGGACGGCGCCCGCGCCGTCGCCGAAGAGCACGCACGTCGTGCGATCCGACCAGTCCACGACGCTGGAAAGTTTCTCGGCACCGACGACGAGGACGCGGCGATAGACGCCCGAACGCATCATGTCCCGGGCCACTTGGAGGGCGTAGACGAAGCCCGAGCAGGCGGCCGAGATATCGAAGCAGGGGATGTCCCGACGGAGGCCGAGCTTGGCCTGGAGCAGGCAGGCGGTGGAAGGGAAGGGGACATCCGGCGTCATCGTGGCGACGATGAGCAGGTCGACGTCGGCCGGGGTCAGGCCGGCGCGTCCGAGGGCCTTCGCGGCGGCCTTGGCCCCCATGTCCGAGGGGTTCTCGCCCGGGGCGGCGATGCGGCGCTCGGCGATACCGGAGCGGGTCTTGATCCACTCGTCGGACGTATCCACCATCTTGGAAAGTTCGGCATTGGTGAGCTTGCGTTCCGGAGTGTGGACCCCGATGGCCCGAATGAAGACTGATAGCTCAGCGCTGCTCATCGATGCGTGAGAAAAGACCCCTTGGGCGGGGAAGGGAACACTAAAACCTCAGGCTTCCTCCTGGGTGGAGGAAATCACCGCATTCGCCTCGGCCAGCGAGGTCAGCATACGGTTGCCGGCACCATGGCCGAGGGCTTCCAGGCCCAGGCGGATGGCGCTGGCGATGCCCTGACGATTGCTGGAGCCGTGGGCCTTCATGACGAGTCCGGTGAGGCCGAGCAGCGGCGCTCCGCCGTAACGTTCAGGCTTCAGCTTGCCTTTGAGGTCACGCAGGAGCGGGAACATGGCGATGCCGCCGGCCAGGTAGACCGGATTGCTCTTCACTTTGCTGCCGACCATGTCGCGCACCATGTACACGAGGCCTTCGAGGGTCTTGAGGATCACGTTGCCGGTGAAGCCGTCGGTCACGACGACATCGCAGGCGTCGCCGAAGACGTCGAAGCCTTCGACGGGTCCGACGTAATTGATGCGGTCGCCCATGGCCTTGAGGAGGGCGTGGGTGCGATTGATGCGCGGTCCGCCTTTGCCCTCTTCGGTGCCGACCGTGAGGAGGCCGACGCGCGGGCTGGTGATGCCGAGGGCGCTCTGGGCATAGATGGAGCCGAGGACGGCGTTATGCAGCATCTGGGCGGGCGTGGCCTCGGGGTTGGCGCCCACGTCGAGCATGATGAAATGGCCTTCGCGGCGCGGCATGATGGCCGCGAGGGCAGGGCGTTCGGCGCCTTCCATCGGGCGGACCTTGATGGTGCCGGCGGCGACGAGCGCCTTGGTGTTGCCGGTGGAGACGACGGCGTCGACTTCGCCGGCCTTGAGCATCTCGAGGGCGATCACCATCGAGGAGTCCCGCTTCGACTTCAGGACGGCCATCGGGGCGTCATCGGGAGCGACGATGCTGGCGGCGTTACGGTAGCTGACGCGGCTGTTCTTCAGCGCGCGATGCTCGATCGCGAGCATGCGTAAATTGTCTTCATGACCGACGAGCACCAGGCTGTCGTCCGGGCCGATGATGCCTTCCTTAAAGGCGAGGGCGGCGGCGGCGACGGCTTCCGAAGGGCCCATATCGCCACCCATGCAATCCAGGGCGATACGATGACCGTTCTTCGGAGGGACGTCGCTCATGAGGTCGGGCTGAGCCCGGGAGGAGCTTAGGCTCCGGTGTCCAGGACCTGACGACCGCGATACTTACCCGTGGTGGGGTCGACGCGGTGGGAGCGGCGGAGGGCGCCGGATTCGCCGTCTTTGACGAGATTCGGGGCGCGGAACTGGTTGGCGGCACGACGGAGTCGGCTGCGGCGTTTGGACTGTTTACGTTTCGGATTGGCCATGGTTCTACGCTGGGTTGAGGGTTGGTTCTACCCCTCAACCCCCCTCGGTCAAGCCCCCTTTCCATTCCCTTGCTCTTAGTTGCCAGTTTCTTTGAAATAGGCCCATGTCTGGCCATCCTGCCTTATTTCTTGATCGTGACGGGAACTTGATTCGTGACCATCACCATACCTGCAGGGAGGATCAAATTGAGCCGATAAAAGGGGTAAAGGAAGCCTTGGAGGCCTGTCTGCGGGCTGATTATCGTTTATTCATCCTTACTAATCAGAGCGGGATTAATCGGGGTATTTTTACTTGGGAGGCTTACGAAGCCTGTAATCGCAAGATGCTGGAATTACTTAATTTGCCGGCCCCGGGTATTTTGGAAATCAAGGCCGCGCCCGAACGCCCGGACGAGCCCTCCCTTTATCGTAAGCCCAGTCCTAGGTTCATTCAGGAAATGGCAGTAAAGTATTCCTTGAACCTCGGAAGGTCGTGGATGATTGGGGACCGACGCACGGATTGGGAGGCCGGAATTAATGCCGCGATCCATGCTTGTGCGGTGCGCAGCGGGAAGCCGCTGGAGCCGGTAGACGAAGTTTTTGCGCATGCGAACGGGGTGGTGATACACGAGGATTTCCCTACTTTTGTGCGGCAGGAATTACTTCTCCGATTTTGAAACGGCACAAAAAAGGACTCACCGTGAAGTGAGCCCTTGGTGGGGAGTCCGATGGAGGACTTAGCTTAGGCCTTAGGCTTTTCGTCCGGGCAGTTTGGGCACTTCTTTTCGCCGTCCTTCTTTTCTTCTTGGGTGGCTGGTGCAACGGGCGCAGTGGCAGGAGCCGCAGGCGCATCCTTCTTGTCGCACTTACCGCAATGGGCGACGACGCCTAATTGCTCGATGGAAGCCTTAGGCTTTTCATCCGGGCAGTTTGGGCACTTCTTTTCGCCGTCTTTTTTGACTTCGTCGGCGCTGACGACCGCGACTGAGAGGGCGAGGGCGCCGCAGCTGATGGTGAGGAATTTGAGGAACTTGGAGTTCAT
>RFRI01000460.1 GCA_009924535.1 Verrucomicrobiota bacterium | reverse complement strand
AGCGATGCGCCAGCTACCTAAGGCCGAACGCCCGAAGATGGTCTACGGCTGCGAAGTCTGGCGCGATCTCGACTGGCTTGTCGATTCCGAGAAGACCGCGATGCCGATCTCGGCGCGCCCCGAACTCGCCCGCGCCCTCAACGAGGTCTTCGCCACCCAGATCGCCGGCGGCAAGCGCTATGACCTCGCCGTCCTCGGACGCCGCACCGCCAACGCCACTTTCAGCGACGCCCATTCCACCGATCAGGAATCGGCCATGCAGTGGGCGATGGACCTGACTCCGCTGATCCATGACGACTCCCTCGATCCTGTCGATTACACGATCGGCTTCATCGATCGCCTGAAGTCGGATGTCTCCGCCCGCCTCCGCAGATCCCTCTGACATGAAGCCTACTCTCCTCGTCCTCGCCGCTGGCATGGGTAGCCGCTACGGCGGCCTTAAGCAGATCGACCCGATGGGGCCTTCCGGCGAGACCATCTTGGACTACTCGGTGTTCGACGCTCTCCGCGCCGGCTTCGGCAAGGTGGTCTTCATCATCCGACCGGACTTCGAAAAGGATTTTCGCGATCGCATCGCCGCGAAGTTCGCCGGGCGCATCGACGTCGGCTTCGCCTTCCAGACCATCGACAAGCTGCCGGGAGGCTTCGCCGTGCCGTCCGGGCGTGAAAAGCCCTGGGGGACGACCCACGCCATCCTCTGCGCCCGTGACGCCGTCCACACGCCTTTCGCGGTCATCAATGCCGACGATTTCTACGGCCGTGACTCCTACGCGACCCTCGGACGCTACCTTTCCGCGCTTCCTAACGATTCCACGTCGTACGCGATGGTCGGTTTCACGCTTAAGAATACGCTCTCGGAACACGGCACCGTCGCCCGCGGCGTCTGCCAGACCGATGCGGCGGGCAAGCTGACCGATATCCAGGAGCTGACGAAGATCTCCAAGCTGCCGAATGGGGCCGAACACCGCGGAGAGGACGGCCAGATCGTGTCGCTCACGGGCGACGAGCCGGTCTCGATGAACATGTGGGGCTTCACGCCGGCCATCTTCCCGCAGCTTGAAGCCGATTTCCGCGCCTTCCTCACGACCAAGGGCGCCGAGATGAAGAGCGAAGCCTACATCCCCATGTCGGTCGGCGCCCTCATCCGCGCCGGCGTCCATACCTTCATCGACCTCACCACGTCGGCCGAGGGGCTCCGCTCCTACGCAGACCATGCACTCGTGAGTCTGCAGGAACACAAGTACGGCTATCAGGACCAGATCGAGATCCTCAAGTTCCCGATCGAGGACGTCAGCGTCCCGCCCGATTCGCGGATGACCCAGATCCTCGACGCCATCGACAAGCTTGGCCTCACGGGCAACACCTATATCCTTTACACCACCGACCACGGCACGCCGGGCCGCAATCTGCCGCTCACCGGCGGCAAGGGCACGGTGTCC
>RFRI01000459.1 GCA_009924535.1 Verrucomicrobiota bacterium | reverse complement strand
CCCTGCAGGAAGCGTGTCCGGCACCCCGAAGCTGTTCTCGTACATCTCTACCTCTTGTCGCTGACCATGTTGATGATGACGCCGGCGAGGAAGCGGGAAGCGGCAACGCGGGTCTCGTCATCCAGCAGCTTCTTCCCCTGGATCTCGGGGTCCCAGGCCACCATCTTCATGCAGATGAAGGTCCCGAGGAGATCCGGGGTCAGCTGTGTGCCCGAGGCCTTCAGCGACACGTAGTGGTCGAATCCGAGCTTCAGGTAGTCGCCCAACTTCGAGATGAGGGGCAGGAATGACATCGCGTTGAACTTCACGGGGCCTCCAGGCCGCGATCAGGGGGGTGGTTGCTATTCCGTCTCAGACTTGGCCTGACCGCCAGCCGAGGCCTTGTATCCCCAGTAGCCCAGACCTGCGACCACCGCCCAGAACAGGGGCTTCTTCCAGATCGGCGGGCTCTCGTCCGCGGCCGTGGGCGTCTCGTCAGCAGAAGCCGACGTGGTGTCCGTCGCGGCCTCCGTAGCCTCCGCGGAGGTCGATTCTTCGGTCGAGGGGGTCTCCGCAGAGGCCGACTCGAGCTCGGAGGTGTCCACCTGCGAGGACTTGACCGTGGTAGGCGAGATGGGCACCGAGTACTGAGCCGCCGCCTGGGAGGGTGTCGAGGCGACGAAGGCCTGCTTCGAGACCTGCGCCGCCCTGACGCCGGTGGCCGCGTCGACTGCGGCGACCGCGACCGTTTCGCCTGCGGGGGCGAACACGTTGGTCTTGTGCTCGTGCTCGAGGGACGGCCCGTCGGTCACGATCGTCTCGCGGACCGACGCGGTGGCGAGCTGCTTCTGGTCGAAGCGCTTCTTCTGCTTGGCGTACTGCTGACGCAGGTTCGCCATGCGGACGGCCGCCCGGTAGGTGTAGCGACGAACGCGCATCTGGTACGAGATGTCCGACTCGCCCGAGCGCTTCGGCAGGGAGGCCGCCGTCAGCTGGTAGAGGTACTGGATCTCAGCGGACGACGGGAGGGCGGCGCCCGGGTAGAGCGCCAAGGTCCGCTTCGTCGTCGGGAGGAGGTTGGCCTGATACTTCGGCAGCGCGGCCGGGGACGAGGTGGCCACACCCGTACCCGTAGCTTTTGCAACCTCGAGGGTCGCGAGCTCCTGCCGGTCCAGCTTGATGTTCGAGGCGAAAAACTCAAGGTTCTCGCGGACGTGGTCGACCATGATGCGCCGGGTGTCATTGCCCAGCAGCTTCATCTTCTGGAGGTCGGCCTCGCGCGCCTTGGCGTGTTTCAGGGCGGTCTCATACCGGTTGATCCGGTTCTGGAGCGCCTTCTTGAGCCCGAAGCGAGCCTTGTCCGCCTCGAAGAGCTTGGTGCGGACCGTGTCGCGGTCCCCGCGAATCTCCGAGAGGAGGACGGCGACAGTCTTGTGCTGGGACTTGCGGGACGCGAGCTCG
>RFRI01000458.1 GCA_009924535.1 Verrucomicrobiota bacterium | reverse complement strand
TGCTCTCCCGTCGTCGTTTCCTGGAATCCACCTTCGTGGCTGCCATCGCGGCTTCGCTGGGCGCCGCCGAAGGCAAGCGCGCCCCGCGCGTGGTGCTTCGCTCTTCCTGGCAGACGGTGAACATCGGCGACATCGCGCATACGCCCGGCGTGCTGGCCTTGCTGGAGAAATATTTCCCGGAGGCTTCGGTCACCCTCTGGCCTTCCAACGTCGACAACGGCGTGAAGGAGATGCTCGCCGCCCGTTTCCCGAAGCTGCGGTTCGTCGGCCCCAAGCCCGACGTCGCGAAGCTCTACGCCGAGAACGACTTCCTGCTGCACGGTTCCGGTCCGTCGCTCGTCGGCGAGAAGCAGATCGCGCTATGGCGCAAGCAGGGTCCTAAGCCCTACGGCGTCCTCGGGATCACGCAGGGCAAGCCCACGGCCGAGACGGCCGAGGTCCTCAACGGGGCCACCTTCGTCTATTTCCGTGATTCCGTCTCGCTCGAGACCGCCAAGGCCGGCGGCGTGAAGTGCCCGGTGATGGAGTTCGGCCCGGACGGCGCGTTCGCGACCGACCTGCGCGACGAGGAGAAGGCCGAGGCGTTCCTCCATGGCTGGGGTCTCGAACGCGGCAAGTTCCTCTGCTGCATCCCGCGTTATCGCAACACGCCCTATTGGACGATCCACAAGGACCGCGCCTTCGATCCGGTGAAGCAGAAGCGCAACGATGAGATGAAGGAGCATGACCACGCCCAGCTGCGCGCCGCGATCGTGGCGGTGGTGAAGCAGACCGATCTCAAGGTGCTGATCTGCCCCGAGGACCGCACCCAGATGGCCTTGGGCAAGGAGATCCTTTTCGACAAGCTGCCTGACGACATCAAGGACCGCGTCGTCTGGCGTCAGGATTACTGGCTGACCGACGAGGCCCTGAGCGTCTACGTCCGCAGCGCCGGCCTCTTCGGCAACGAGATGCACTCGCCCATCATGTGCGTCGGCAACGGCATCCCGGCGATCGTCTGCCGCTGGGCCGAGCAGACCTCGAAGGGCAACATGTGGAAGGACATCGGCCTGCATGAGTGGCTCTTCGACCTGGACGACGAACCGCAGCTGGCCGGCATCGTGCCGGCGGTGCTCGCCATGGCCAAGGATCCCGGCGCCGCGAAGGCCAAGGTCGCCAAGGCCCGAGGCGTGCTAAGCGAACGCCAATCCTCCGCGCTGGCGAGGCTCGCGGCCGCGGTCTCGCGCTGACCGCGCTCGCCTGCTCCGGTCGTCTTAATCCTGCCTTAAGCCAAGGTTCATGCTTTGACAGCATGGGCCTTGGAAGACACTGTGCGCATGACGTCTCCCCGGGCGTCGTGCCACGTCGATCTTCGCCTCTCCCCATCCTCGCATGTCCCGCCATCGCTCACTGTGTCTCATCCTGTTCATCGCCGCGGCGACGTCCGTCCTCGCGCAGACC
>RFRI01000457.1 GCA_009924535.1 Verrucomicrobiota bacterium | reverse complement strand
CGATTCCCTCGGAGGAATCCGTCCGCTCGGTCCGCCAGCTGCCGCTCGAGATCGACCCTCCCTCCCACGCCGACTACCGGGCCATCGTCGAGCCTTTCTTCCAGCGTCCGAAGTCTGCCGAGATGATCGCGCAGGTCGAAGCCCTCACCGCAGAGATGCTCCGCACCGCCTTCGCCCAGGCGGAGACCGAGATCGTCCACGGCTTCGCGCTACCCCTCCAATCCCGCGCCCTTACCTGCCTGCTGAATGTCCCCGAGAGCGAAGCGGATCTCTGGATTGGCTGGGGCACGCACGTCTTCCGCAAGAACGACGGGCTCAGCAAAAGTTCCGGCCTCGACGAATACATCGAAGACAAGTTCGCCGCGACCGCCGCCCAACCCGGCGCTGACTTCTTCTCTGCATTGCACGCGGCCACCTTCCAAGGCCGTCCCCTCACGCATCAGGAGAAGCTCGGTTACGCGAACATCGCCTTTGCCGGCGGCCGCGACACGATCATCCACACGGTCGCCTGCGCGCTCGGACACCTCGCGGCCAACCCCGAGGCGCTCGCCTACCTCCGTGAAGACCCGAAGCGCATCACGCATGCCAGCGAGGAGATCTTCCGGTTCTTCATGCCGTTGACGCACATTGGCCGCGTCTGCCCGGTCATGACTTCCGTCCACGGCGAACAGGTCCCCGCCGGAGGACGCGTCTCGCTCGGCTGGGCCTCGGCCAATCGCGACGAGTCCGTCTTCCCGCAGGCCGACGAATTCAAGATCGACCGTAAACCTAACCCGCACCTGTCGTTCGGCTTCGGCGAACACCTCTGCCTCGGCGCCCCGCACGCCCGACTCATCCTCCGCACGTTGCTCCAGAAATGCGTCGAGCTCGTCGGCTCCCTGGAAATCGTCTCGGCCGTCGAACGGACCGAAATCGAGCACTCCTACGAACGGAAGCTCGGCTACGAGTCCTTGGTGCTCCGGCTCCGCCCGCGGTCCTGATGGGGATTGCCAGGAAGCGGTCGGCGGGCTAGCTCTCCTTTACCCCAACCTTCGCCTCGCGGCGGGGTTCCAAACATACCCCGCCATGTTCGCCTTCAGCCTGACCATCTTCTGGGGAGCTTGCCTGCTCTTCCTCGTCCAGCCGCTGATCGCGCGCTTCATCCTCCCTTGGTTCGGCGGCGGCCCCGCGGTCTGGACGACGTGCATGCTCTTCTTTCAGGTGCTCCTCCTCGGCGGCTACGCCTACGCCCACTACAGTATCAGCCGCCTGACGCCCCGCCGCCAGGTCATCACCCACCTCTGCCTGCTGGCGCTCGCGGTGGCCCTGCTCCCGATCACGCCAGGCGACCAATGGAAGCCTGCTGACGGCACCCACGCGGCCGGACACATCCTGCTCCTGCTCCTCGCCTGCCTCGGCCTGCCCTACCTCGTCCTTTCCGCCACTGGCCCGCTCCTCCAG
>RFRI01000456.1 GCA_009924535.1 Verrucomicrobiota bacterium | reverse complement strand
GGCTTCTGGGAGGCGATCTGCTGCTTGATCTCCTCGTCGGCGACGATGCGGCCTTCTTCCATGTTCACGAGGAACATGCGGCCCGGCTGCAGGCGGCCCTTGGAGGCGATGTTGGCGGGGTCGATCGGGAGGACGCCGGCTTCGGAGCCCATGATGACGTAGTCATCCTTGGTCACGTAGTAGCGGGAAGGGCGGAGGCCGTTACGGTCAAGGGTGGCGCCGATCATCGTGCCGTCGGTGAAGACGACGGAGGCGGGGCCGTCCCACGGCTCCATGAGGCAGGAGTTGTATTCGTAGAACGCCTTCTTCTCGGCGCTCATGGATTCATGGCCGTTCCACGGCTCCGGAATCATCATCATCATCGCCTCGGGCAGCGAGCGGCCGCCCATGACGACGAGCTCGAGCACGTTGTCGAACTTGGCGGAGTCGGAACCGTTGGGGTTGACAATCGGGAGGATCTTCGGGAGTTCCTTGCCGAACAGCGGGCTGGCCAGGAGCGGCTCGCGGGCCTTCATCCAGTTGACGTTGCCGTTGAGGGTGTTGATCTCGCCGTTGTGGGCGATGTAGTGGTACGGGTGCGCACGTTCCCAGCTCGGGAAGGTGTTGGTCGAGAAGCGCGAGTGGACGAGCGCGAGGGCGGTGTCCATCGACTTGTCGGCGAGGTCGCGGAAGTATTTGCCCACCTGTTCGGGCATGAGCATGCCCTTGTAGATGATGGTCCGGCAGGAAAGGGAGCTGGCGTAGTAGAACTCATCCTTGCCGGTGGCGCGGATCTGGTGATGGGCCTGCTTGCTCAGGATGAATAGCTTGCGCTCGAAGTCCTGGTCGGTGGCGCAATCGGCCGGGCGGCCGAGGAAGGCCTGGCGGACGACGGGCTCGCTGGGCCGAGGATCGAGAGGCCGAGGCACTTGGCGATCTCGGTGAAGGTCGCTTCCGTCGTGGCGCGGATCTTGGCGTCCGGCGAGACGTAGAGCATGCCCACGCCGTAGTGGCCGGGCTTGGGGAGGTTGGCCGGGCCGTTCTTCGCGAAGAACCCGTGGGGAAGCTGGAGCAGGATGCCCGCGCCGTCACCGGTGTTGACCTCGCAGCCGCAGGCGCCTCGGTGGTCGAGGTTCACCAGGATGGTGAGGGCCTGCTGGATGATATCGTGCGAACGCTTGCCCTTCATCTGGCAAACGAAGCCGACGCCGCAGGCGTCATGCTCAAACTGGGGGTCGTAAAGACCCTGTTTTTCGGGAAGTCCGGGATTCTTCATTTCTGGTGTGGGCAAAAGTGGTCGGATGGGCTGGCGGCTGAGCCGCCGGGTGCCTTGGCGGAGACCGCAAGACGGTTAAATCTAGTGGGCAATAATCCCCCCCTGTCAAAGGCAACTTATGGATTGGCCGAAGGGGGTCGGAGCCGGGTTTTCGTGCCAACTTCTCGGGTCGACAATCGCTCGCCGTCTTT
>RFRI01000455.1 GCA_009924535.1 Verrucomicrobiota bacterium | reverse complement strand
CGCCTCGCCGTGCAGGCCTGGGGTTCCGCCACGCAGTCCTTCCAGGTCGACAACACCTGCGGCGGCCGTGACGCGGTCATCAGCTCCGTCAACGCCGCCGTCGGCTCCCGCCGCGCGCGCCTCGAGAACACCGTGCGCATCGACGGCCCCGGCGCCGACGTCAGCCTCTCCGGCATCTCGGTCGCCTCGGGCGAACAGGAGTTCGACCAGCGCACGCTGCAGGTCCACGCCGCCGGCCACGCGAAGTCCGACCTGCTGTTCAAGAACGCCCTGCTCGGCAAGGCGCGCACGATCTTCTCGGGCCTCATCAAGGTCGCCCCGGACGCCCAGCGCACCGACGCTTACCAGACCAACCGCAACCTCCTGCTCTCGCCGGACGCCGAAGCGGATTCCCTGCCCGGCCTCGAGATCGAAGCCAACGACGTGAAGTGCTCGCACGGCGCGACGACCGGCCAGATCGACCCCGCCGAGCTCTTCTACCTCCGCGCCCGCGGCATCCCGCTCGCCGTCGCCCAGGAACTGCTCGCGCAGGGCTTCCTCGAGGAAGTCCTCGCCAAGGTCGGCCATGAAGAAGCCGCCGCCGCGGTGCGCGAGATGCTCCGCCTCAAATTCCACCAAGCCTGAACATGAGCGACGACACCACCGGCCAGCGCCACACGCCCAGCCCCCACGACCGCGTCCTCGCGCGCGACGTGCAGGCCACCGTGATTCCCGCCGGCGAACCCGCCGTGCTCCCCGCGGGCACCAAGGTCACCATCACCCACCGCCTCGGCGGCAACTTCACCGTCGTCTGCGACACGGGCATGTTCCGCATCAAGGGCTCCGACGCCGACGCCCTCGGCGAAGAAGCCCCGACCGACTCCACCGAGAACGAAGGCAAGACCGACGCCTACGGCTCGGTCGGCACCGCCGAACACCCCGGCCACACCGGCAAGCCTTCCGACGAAGCCGTCTGGGAAAGCCTCAAGAAGGTCTTCGATCCGGAAATCCCCGTGAACATCGTCGACCTCGGCCTCGTGTATTCGCTCAAGGTCGAGCCGTTGGATAACTCTCCCGACCGCCACAGCGTGGTCGTCGCCATGACGCTCACCGCCCCCGGCTGCGGCATGGGACCCGTCATCGCCGAAGACGCGCGCAATCGCGTGCTCGGCGTCCCCGGCATCAACCAGGCCCGCGTCGATATCGTCTGGGATCCGCCTTGGACCCAGACCATGATCTCCGAGGACGGCAAGATGCAGCTCGGGTTGATCTGACCGCTTACACGGGGTTGATCGGTTGAATCGTTGGCCGGTTGGCCAGAGGGGAGGCATGCACCCAAAGGGAAACCCGGGGCCGCAACGTGAGAAAGGGGCAACCATCAGGACGGGCACATTGTAACCTTGCCCCACCCCTCGGCCACCATTCGGCGGTCATGCACACCCCCTATACTCGATACTCCATACTCGATACTC
>RFRI01000454.1 GCA_009924535.1 Verrucomicrobiota bacterium | reverse complement strand
AGGAACACCGGCAGGCCGGCGAGGACAGGGATGAGCTCCTCGGTCGAAAGCGAGACGGCGGCGCGTGGCTCGACCGCGGCCAGGTAGACGCGGAAGGCTCGCGTGGCCTGCGCGATCGCCTCGGGGGCGGGCTGGGCTTCGGCGAGGCGTAGTCCGTGTTCAAGTTGCGTGAGCGGGGCCAGCGCGGCCGGACCTTGTCGAAGGAAGCGGCGGATGGCGACGACGGCGAAGGTGAGCAGGCCAAGTGCGATGAGGCCGAGTGCCCAGTTGGATTCCCAGGCCGACGGCGGAATCGTCGGCTTAGGTCCCTGCAGGACGAACGGGGCTTCTTCGAGGGCGAGGAACATCAGCGTCGGCGCCGGCGGCGTTCGAAGAAACGGGAGAGGGTGGGGGCGACGGCATCTTCGGCGTCAAGCCGGGCGACGTCCATGCCCGCGCGGGCCAGGCTGGCGGCGGTCTCGGCGAGGCGCGCTTCGGCTTGGGCGGCGAAGGTCCGGCGGACGCGCTCCGAGCCGGTGTCGACCTCGCGGATCTCGCCGGTCTCGGCGTCCTGGAGGGCGACCATGCCGACGTCCGGCAGCGTACGCTCGCGGGCGTCGACCAGCTGGACGCAGGCGGTGTCATGGCGCGCGTTGAGTTCGCCGAGCGCGGCGGCCATCGCGTCGGCGCCTTCGGGGCCGGCGAGGAAGTCGGAGACCACGAAGACCATCGCGCGGCGCTTGAGCGCGCGGCCCAACCGGCGCATCGGCTGCGTGAAGGAGGTGCGGCGGGAGACGGCGCGGAATTCCAGGACGTCGCGGATGATCCGCAGCACGTGGCGGCGGCCTTTCTTCGGGCTCACCCAGAGTTCTTCCCGGTCGGTGAAGAGCAGCAGGCCGACCTTGTCGCCCGCCTTGAGCGCGGAGACCGCGAGGCAGGCCGCGACATCGGCCGCGCGTTCGCGGATCGTCGCTTCGCCGGAACCGAAGGCAGAGGAACCCGAGATGTCGACCGCGATCACCATCGTGAGCTCGCGCTCCTCGCGGTGGAGCCGGATGAACGGCTTGCCCGTGCGCGCGGTCACGTTCCAATCCATCGAGCGCACGTCGTCCCCCGGGACGTACTCGCGCAGCTCCTCGAAGTCGGTGCCGCGGCCCTTGAAGCGGGAGAGGTAGGCGCCGACCATCGCGTCGTTGACCGCGCGCGTGGCGACGATCTCGACGCGCTGGGCGCGGCGGAGGGTCTCCTGCGGTCGGGTCGGCACGGACGGGGCCACGGTCGCCAGGTTGGCTTAAGGGACGCTGACGGCGTCGAGCACGCGACGCACGATGGCGTCGGCGTCGACCCCTTCGGCGTCGGCTTCGTAGGTGAGGATGAGACGATGGCGGAGGACGTCGGGCGCGATATCCTTCACGTCCTGCGGGGTCACGTGGTCGCGGCCCTGCAGGAAGGCCCAGGCCTTGGCGGCGAGGGTGAGGTTGATGGTC
>RFRI01000453.1 GCA_009924535.1 Verrucomicrobiota bacterium | reverse complement strand
GAAAGCTGGCGAGTTGGTTCGCAGTACCGATGGGTTCCGATGTCAGTCGGGGTAATGAATGGGTAGCCATCCCCGTAAAGGTGTGGCTTGGCCGTCGGCGGTGTCTTGCCAGTTACAACGCGGCCAAGGTCAGCGACTGTGATCATCTGCTGTTCGGCCATCCCTCACCCCTCCAAAATTCCCGCCACATTGGCGGCGATGGTCTGCTCAAGCGTCCGTGCCTGAGCGTTGAGGGTCTCCAGCTCCTCGTTCAGCGCCTCTAACTGGGCCTTGAAGTCTTCGTCGCTCACCGCCTCGCCCGGGGCCACGCCCACGTAGCGGCCGGGATTGAGCGACCACCCCTGCGCCTCGATCTGGGCGATCGTCGCCGCCTTGCACAGGCCGGGGATGTCGGCGTAGGCGGGCCGCTCGCCGAAGACCTCGCTCAGCTTCGCCGCCGTCTCCTCGCCGCCCACGGTCAGGTCGGGCGCCTCGCCGCGATACAGGCGCACAAGGTTGGCGATGAAGCCGATCTGCGCCGGCGTCCAGTCGCGGTGGGCGCGGTCGACCTGTCGGTAGATGTGGCGGGCGTCGATGAACAGCACCGTGTTACGGCGATCGACGACCGCACCCCCAACTCCGCTCCCAGACGGTGAGGGGCGCGCGGCCTTGCCTCGGTCGAAGAACCACAGCGTGCAGGGCAGCGTGACGGTGTAGAACATGTTGGGGCCGACGGCGACCATCACGTCCACCGCCCGCGCCTCGATCAGCCGCTGCCGCAGCTCCTGTTCGGAGGTACGAGCATCCGAGGCCGAGTTGGCCATGACAAAGCCCGCGCGGCCCGTGGCGTTGAGGGCTGAGTAAAAGAGCTGGATCCACAAGTAGTTGGCATTGTCGGTGCGCGGCAGGCCAAATGGGAAGCGTCGGCCGGGGCCAACCACGTCCTTGAGCCGGTCCTTGTCCACCGCGTTGACGTTGAACGGTGGATTGGCCAGCACGAAGTCGAACTGGCCCGTGGCGTGGTGCGGGTCGTCGTAGTAACTATTGACGTTGCCGCCGTGGCGGATGTCGCCCTCCAACCCGTGAACGGCGAGGTTTAGGCGGGCGAGGCGTCCGGTCTCGTCGGTCTTCTCCACGCCGTAAATGGCCAACTCGGCGCCCGGGACCTTGTGGTGTTCCGACACAAAGCGTGCCGACTGCACAAACATGCCGCCGGACCCGCAGGCGGGGTCGAGGATGCGCCCGCGATACGGCTCGATCACTTGCACCAAGAGCCGGACGATGCTGGCGGGGGTGTAGAACTCGCCGCCGCCCTGCCCCTCGCTCATGGCGAACTCGCCCAAGAAGTATTCGTAGATGCGCCCAAAGGCGTCGAAGTCGAGCGTGGCCGGGATCTCGGACATCCTCTTCAGCAGCTCCTTCAGCAGCGTGCCGGTGAAGAGGTTGAAGGTCTTGGGCAACACGCCGGCGAGTTGCGGGTTGTGCCG
>RFRI01000452.1 GCA_009924535.1 Verrucomicrobiota bacterium | reverse complement strand
GGTCGCGCGCTTCGTCGCGGCCGAGCGTGGGCAGGGTGCCGGTCAGCACGAAGGTCTTGCCGGCGACGCCTTCGACCGAACCCGCCGCGGCGGCTTCGACGAGATTCAATCCCGCCGTGCGCATGGCCTTCACCCAATCGCGGTGGTTGGGGTCGCTGAAGAAGGAGAGGATCGACTCGGAGACCTCGATGCCGACGCCGGAGATGACGGACTCATACGAGACGCCGCCTTTCTTGCCGACCTTGGTGACGAGCAGGTCGGCCGGTTGCGCGGCTTCCAGCTCGTCCATGGACTTGAAATGACGGGCGAGATCCTTGGCGGTCTGCATGCCGACGTTCGGGATGCCGAGCGCGTGAATCGCGCGCCAGAGCTCGCGCTGCTTGGCCTGCTCGAGGCGGCCAGCATGTTGTCGACGGACTTGTCCTTGAAGCCTTCGAGCATGCGCCATTGGGCGGCGGTGATGCCGAGGGCGTCGACGGGAACGTTGACGAGGCCGAGGTCGACGAGCTGTTCGGCCACGGCGTCGCCCAAGCCGTCGATGTCGAGGCACTGCTTGCTGGCGAAGTGGACGAGCCGGCGGATCTTCATCTCGCGCGACGGAGCCCGGAGCTTGTAGGCGGCTTCCTCGCCGGCGGGCTTCGAAGTCGAACGGCTGGGCGTCGGCAGGGCGCTTCTCCAGGACGACGCCGAGGACCTGCGGGATGATCTCGCCGGCTTTCTGGATGCGGACGGTATCGCCTTCGCGGATGCCTTTCTTGGCGATTTCACTGGCGTTGTGGAGCGTCGCGCGGGCGACGGTCGACCCGGCCAAGAGCACAGGATCGAGTTCGGCGACGGGCGTGATGGCGCCGGTGCGGCCGACCTGCATGCTGATTTTGCGGAGGATGGTCGTAGCCTGATCGGGCGGGAACTTGAACGCCACGGCCCAGTGCGGGAACTTGCTCGTCGTGCCGGCGCGGCGCTGGTCTTCGAGGCGGTTGACCTTCACCACGGCGCCGTCGGTCGGGAAGGGCAGGTCGCGGCGGAGCACGTCGAGCTGCTGAATGGCTTTCCAGGCGGCGTCGACACCTTGCTGGACGTCGATGTCGTCGCGGATCGGGAAGCCCCAGGCCTTCAGCTTGTTTTTGAAATCCTTGAGCGAGGGGAAAACCGAGGCCGGTTCGCAGGCACCGAGGCCGTAGCAGACGATGCTGAGGCGGCGCTTGCGGGCTTCCTCGCCGTCGAGGAGTTTCACCGTGCCGGCCGCGAGGTTGCGCGGGTTGGCGTAGAGCGGTTCGCCTTCGGCTTCACGGAGCTGGTTGAGCCGCTGGAACTCGGCGAGCTCCATGTAGATCTCGCCGCGGACCTCGAGGAGGTCGGGCGCGCCCTTGAGCGTGCGCGGAATCTCGCGGATCAGGCTGACGTTGGCCGTCACATCGTCGCCCCGGGCGCCATTGCCGCGGGTGACCGCGCGGACGAACTGGCCCTTT
>RFRI01000451.1 GCA_009924535.1 Verrucomicrobiota bacterium | reverse complement strand
TGCGGTCGGCGATGATCATCACTTCGCTCGGGCCGGGGAGGAGGTCGACGCCCACGAGGCCGAAGACCTGACGCTTCGCTTCGGTGACGAAGGCGTTGCCCGGGCCGAAGACCTTGTCGACCGGCGTGACCGTGCTCGTCCCGAGGGCCATCGCGGCGATGGCTTGGACGCCGCCGATCGCGTAGACCTCGCGGACGCCGCAGAGGTAGAGCGCGGCGAGGATGTCGGGATTGATCTTTCCGTCCGGGCCGGGCGGCGTGCAGGCGCAGAGTTCCGGGACGCCGGCGACCTTGGCGGGCAGCGCGGTCATCAGCACCGTCGAGACGAGGGGGACCTGGCCGCCGGGAATATAGAGGCCGCAGCGACGGATCGCGTGGTGGCGTTCGCCGACCGTGGCGCCGTGCGGGTTCTTCGCCGCCCAGCCTTTCGGCAGGGTGCGCATGTGGAAGGCCGTGACGCACTTCGCGGCTTCGTCGAAGGCTTTCTTCTTGGCCGGATCGAAGGCGGCGGCGGCCTTCTCGAGGTCCTTGAGCGGCACGCGGATCTGGCGGACCGTGAGCTTCGCGTGGTCGAACTTGGCGGTGTAATCCAGGACCGCGATATCGCCGCGGGCCTTCACGTCGGCGATGATGGCGGCGACCGCGGCGCGGACGTCGGGGGCGGCTTCGCCCGAGCCCACGAAGGCGCGGAGTTGGGTGCGGAAGTCCTTGTCGCCGGTGCGGAGGAGGGTCATGGGCTCAGAAAGAAGGGAAGTCGAAGAGGCCGGCGGGCAGTTCCGGATTCAGCTGGATGCGGTCGTAGGACACCTCGCCGGACTTCTTGCCATCGACGATGATGGTCTCCTTGGACGGGAAGGCTATGCCATCGACCATCGTCAGCGCTTCGACCTTCTGGCGCTGGAGTTCGCCCTTGGGGGTCGGCTGGTCGGAGGCCACGAGCGCGAACGTCTCGGCGTCGAAGTGGCGGGTCAGGCGGAAACCGCTGGCGTAGGCGTATTCGACCGCGAGGGTCTTGCGGCCATCGACCTCGGACGGACCCTTATAGGTCGCCGTGCCGAGGCCGGCGGCCGGGATGGCGAAGAAGGCCAGGTCGTCGCGGGACATATCCTGGAGCTTCTTGAATTCTTCGTAGGGCACCGAGCGGATCTCGCGGGCGGCGAGCGCGTCGAGCTTACGGGTGGTCCATCCTTCGAGCCGGCCCGCGCAGACTGCGGTCTCGAAGTTGCGGCTCCGCTCAATGGTCTTCTGCAGGCGGTAGCCCGGCGCGGAGAGCCCGAGGGACGTCTTCATGTAACCGAGGTGCCCAAACACCACGTCGACCGGGAAACCGTCCAGCACCTGGTCGAGGTCGGGGAACTCGTCCACGTGCATTAGGAACTCGAGGTGCCAGCCGAGGGGCTGCACCTTGTCGGCGAGGGCCTTCAGCATCTCGATGGGTAGGCGCCCTTTTCCTTCCTTGATGTCCACGATA
>RFRI01000046.1 GCA_009924535.1 Verrucomicrobiota bacterium | reverse complement strand
TGGGCGACGCGCAGGCCGGAGAGTTCCTTCTTCACCAGCGTGAGAGGGTCGGCCGGCGTCGGGATGGTCTCCTTGGAGCCGTCGCGGCGGGTGATCTCGGTACGGTCTTCCCAGGCGGTGAGGGTCATGGCCGGGGCGGCGCCACAGAAGCTGTAGCGGCCGAGCTTGTCTCCGCCCGTGACGGATTCGAAAAGGAACGGCGAGCCTAGGGCGCGGAGGCGGGCGTAGACCGACACTGGCGTCTCCAAGTCGGCCATCATGTCGAGGCAGACTGGGATGAGGTCGGACTTCTGGGCCAACTGGCGGAAGGTAGCTTGGTCAGGTACAAGGCTCACGTCGCCATTTAGAAGGCATCGGGCCTCGTTTGGAAACCATTTAAACCGCCTTAAAGCCTAATGCGGCCCAATGCCCGGGCTTATGCTTTGCCCGGTGCGGTCCAGCGGCCCCACAGCGAGAGCGGCAGCAGGCGTCCCGTGTCTTCCTGTTTCAGGGCCAGTTCGCCGATATCAATCTTACCACCAAGGCCGCGGGTGTTCTCCTCAAGCAGGTTATGGCAGAGGATGGACGAGGCATCGATGGTGTAGACTGTCAGCAGGATGAACTGAGCCTGTGGGGAGAGGAGCTCACGGCAGGCCCGCAATAGCGGGGCCAGGTCGCGTTCGACTTTCCAGAACTCGCCGGTGGGGCCACGGCCGAAGGCGGGCGGATCGAGCATGATGGCTTCGTATTTATTGCCGCGCTTTACCTCGCGCTTCACGAACGTCATCGCGTCTTCGATGATCCAGCGGATCGGCTCCTCGGCCATGCCGGAGAGCTCCTGATTGCGCCGGCCCCAGGCCACGGCGGGCTTGGAGGCGTCGACATGCGTTACGTGCCAGCCCGCTTGGGCGGCGCCGAGGGAGGCGGCGCCGGTATAGCCGAAGAGATTGAGCAGGCGGGGGCGCGGTTCGAGCTTCTGCGGGCGCGCGGCGACCCATTTCCAGTGCGGTGATTGTTCGGCGAAGACGCCGAACTGCTTGGAATTATCCATGAACCGGAGCTGGAAGCGGAGCTTACCGAGCTTGGTCTCCCATTCCTTGGGGCAATTGCCCTTGAGCTTCCAGCGGCCTTCACGGCCACCTTCTTCGTGTTCGGCGACAGCGCGGGCCCATTCGGTGGCGGGTAGGGATTTGCTCCACCAGGCCTTGGGCTCGCTACGGATCATGCGGACGCCGCCAATCTCCTCGAGCTTGAACCCGTCGCCGGAGTCGAGGAGGCGATGTCCCTCCCAGTCGCTGACTAGTACGCTGATTTCCACGCGGGCATCGTGGGGAACCCTCGGCTGGGAGGGAAGCCCGCTTTTGCTCGCCAAAACTTTTTCCGTCCTTCCTCTTGGCGTTGATGATGAGAGAGCTGGCCAGCGCGCGCTGGGAGACGAAGGTCTCCGGACTCGTCATGCTCACGCGGGACTGGGATGGTCCCAGCCTTCCGCCGCTCACCTTGAATCCGCCCGCCCGGCTGACCTTGCTGGAGCCCGCCGATGTCCGTGCCTGGGCCTTGCGCTCCGGTCATTGGCTAGCCGCCGGCAGTGTGCATTTCTTTTTCTGGAAGGCCCTATGCCCTGAAGTCGCCGACGGTACGGTAAGCGTAGCGGGTCCGTTCAATGATTGGGGCAAGGCTATCGACATGGAGCGCTGGGCATTGAGCCCGGTCTGCGTCGACGGCGCCGAGGGCTTCGAACTCAGCGTCGCCACCGACGAGGTCTTCGGTTCCGCCGACGAGGTCGAATTCAAGTTTCTGCGCGATGGCGGCCGCTGGGTGGAACCGCCGCACGACGCCGATAACATCCTTCGCTCCGCGTCGAACCATCGTAACCTGGTCGTCTCCCGTCTCCGCACGGATAAGCATGTCTTCCGATTCTATGCGGCGGACGCCGATCCGGCGGCTGCGCCGGTGCGGATGATTTTCGAGACGCCCGAGTTGCTCGAGCTCGGCGACATCCTGGCCTCCGACCCGCTCGACGTGCTGGAGCCACCCGGAAATTTCGGCGCGCTCGTTGGCGTCCGCTCGACGCAGTTCCGCGTCTTCGCGCCCCGCGCCCGCGCGGTCGAGGTCAGCTGGCGCCCGTCCTCCGGCGGTGCGAGCCACCTGCTCGCGCTGAAGCCCGAAGGGCAGGGCGCCTGGTCGGCCACGCATCCTGAAAATCTCACCGGTTCCCATTACTGGGTTTCCGTCTCTGCAGGCGAAGCCGACACGCAAGAGCGTTTCGGTGAGTCGCAGCTCGTCGACCCTTGGGCGCGAGCGGTCGTCGGCCCGCAGCAGGCCGCTGGCATCATCATCGGGCCGGAATCATTGGCTCCGTTCGCGGATGGGTTCATGCCGCCGCCCGTCGAGGACCTCGTCATCCTAGAAGGGCATCTGCGTGATCTGCTGGGACTGGCCGAAGGTGCGCCCGCTGCAGGTGGTTACCGCGACCTCGCCCGCTATATACGTTCGCAAGGTAACTACCTGCGCGCGCTGGGCGTCAACGCCCTCGAGTTGCTGCCGTGCGCGGAGTTCGAGCATGCCGCCAAGGAGGAATACCATTGGGGCTACATGCCCGTCAGCGCGTTCGGCGTCGCCAATCAATACGCCTCCGCGCCGGGAACTGTCGCCATCGAGGAGTTCCGCGACCTTGTGCGCGCCTGCCATGAGGCCGGCCTCGCCGTCATCATGGACGTGGTGCTCAATCATTTCGGTTCACCCAACGGACTCGGCGCCATCGACGCCCCTTATTATTACCGCGTCGATCCGCAGGGCGAGCTGACGAATTGGAGCGGTTGCGGTAACGACGTGCGCGCGGAAGCGCCGATGTTCAAGCGTCTCGTGCACGCCGCGTTGCGTCATTGGACCGAGACGCTGGGCGTCGACGGCGTGCGGCTCGACCTCGCCGAACTGCTCGGCACGCCGCTGCTGCGCGAGATTGAGGCTGATTTCCGCGTGCGCGCGCCGCACAAGATCCTCATCGCCGAGCCTTGGAGTTTCCGCGGGCATGCGGCCCGCGACCTTGATGACAGCACGTGGACCAGTTGGGACGATGCATTCCGCGAGTTCCTGCCGGCCTACGTCCGCGGAAACGCCAAGGCCGCTGACCTGCTGCATCATGTCGCCGCGTGTGCCATCCGTCCGTCGGCTCGTCTGCGTTACGCGCAGTCGCACGACGATATGGCGTGGCTTGATCGCATCACCGAGCGGGCCGGCTCCGACGCGCTCGACCCCGCGCCGAACGATGTCCTGCGCACGCGCATGATGCACGTCGTCCTCCTTTGCGCCGCCGGCGTGCCGATGCTCTGTGCCGGCCAGGATTTCCTCATGACCAAGCGGGGGGTGAGCAATACCTGGCGTCGCGGGGACCTGAACCGACTGGACCCCGTCCGCTTGGAGCGCTTCCGCGCCGAGCATGAGTTTGTCGCCCGCCTCGTCGGTTTCCGCCTTTCGGCCGCGGGTGCGGCCATGCGCCCACGTCAGGCCGTCTCAGCCGGCTGGATGCAGGTCACCCATCAGGACGGCGGCGAAGCCTTCGTCGCGATCCTCAATGCCGACGGGGCCCTTGGGCCCGGCCGGGTGCTCTTGGCCTGTAATCCTCACGGGCAAGAGGTCAGCCTCGAGCTGCCGCGCACCGGAAACTGGATGCCCGTGGTCGTCTCGCCGTTCCCTTCTTGCCTCCATGCGCCCGGTCCCGTGCCGCGGATCGAGGCGGGCAGGGTGGTTTTGCCTCCTTTGGCCTCCGCGGTCTGGTCCGCCGGCGCCTGATTCGCATTCTCGCTTGCCAATGCGGGGTGGCAGGGCCTTTTTCATCCCTTTCCCGCTCCCGCGAGAACCCACTCTTCTACACACCATACCATGGCCACCAAAGTAGCTATCAACGGATTCGGCCGCATCGGCCGTCTCGTCTTCCGCGCCCTCGTCGAACAGGGCCACCTCGGCACGACCTTCGACGTCGTCGCCGTCGGCGACATCGTCCCTGCGGACAACCTTGCCTACCTCCTGAAGTATGACTCCACCCAGGGTCGCTTCAACGGCACCGTCTCCTCCAAGAAGTCCTCCCCGGACAAGCTCGAAGACGACGTCCTCGTCGTGAACGGCAAGGAAATCCTCGTGGTTTCCGCCAAGACCCCGGCTGAACTCCCTTGGGGTAAGCTCGGCGTCCAGGTCGTCATCGAGTCCACCGGTCTCTTCACCGAAGCCGCCAAGGCCAAGGGTCATATCGAAGCCGGCGCCAAGAAGGTCATCATCTCCGCTCCGGCCAAGGATGAGGACATCACCGTCGTCATCGGCGTCAACGACGACAAGTACGACGCGGCGACCCATCACATCATCTCCAACGCTTCCTGCACCACGAACTGCCTCGCGCCGCTCGTCCACGTGCTGCTGAAGGAAGGTTTCGGCGTCGCCGAAGGCCTGATGACCACCGTCCACGCCTACACCGCCACCCAGAAGACCGTCGACGGTCCGTCCAAGAAGGACTGGAAGGGTGGCCGTTCCGCCGCGATCAACATCATCCCGTCCGCCACCGGCGCCGCCCGCGCCGTCGCTCTCGTCCTTCCTGAAGTGAAGGGCAAGCTGACGGGCATGGCTTTCCGTGTGCCGACCCCGACCGTCTCGGTCGTCGACCTCACCGTCAAGACCGTCAAGGACACCTCCCTCGCCGAGATCAAGGCCGCCCTCAAGAAGGCGTCCGAGACCTACATGAAGGGCATCCTGGCCTACACCGACGAAGAAGTGGTCTCCTCCGACTTCATCCACGACAAGAGCTCGTCGATCTTCGACGCCGGCTCCTCGATCGAGCTGAACAAGAACTTCTTCAAGCTCATCAGCTGGTACGACAACGAGTGGGGCTACTCCAACCGCGTCGTCGAGCTCCTGGGCAAGGTCACGGCCAAGCTCTAAGCCTCGCTTAGATTCCTCCACGACAGGCGGCCCATCCGGGCCGCCTGTCTTGTTTTGGGCTGCAGGCGGGTCGGGGGAGGGTGGTTAGGACGGTTTGCGAGGCCGTGGGCGGTTTGTTCTTCCCACCCTTGGCCTTACGCCTTTCTGTGCTCCCTTTCACCACCATGCCTGCTCCTACCCTCCGCGAACTCGGCTCCGTCAAGGGCCAGCGTGTCCTCGTCCGTGTCGACTTCAACGTCCCCCAGGACAAGAAGACCGGCGCCATCACGAATACCCAGCGTATCGCCGCGGCCCTGCCGACGATCAAGTTCCTGCTCGAAGGCGGCGCCTCCCTGGTGCTGATGTCCCACCTCGGCCGTCCGGACGGCAAGGTCGTCGAGAAGTTCTCCCTCCGCCCCGTCGCCGCCGAGCTCGAGAAGCTCCTCGGCAAGCCGGTGAAGTTCGTCGCCGCCTGCGTGGGCGCCGAAGCCGAAGCCGCCGCCAAGGCCCTCCAGCCGGGCGAGATCCTGCTCCTCGAAAACCTCCGCTTCCACATCGAGGAAGAGGGCAAGGTGAAGCTCGAAGACGGTACCAGCCAGAAGGCGGACCCCGCTAAAGTGGCTGAATTCAGGGCCTCTCTCTCACGTCTGGGCGACGTCTACGTGAACGACGCCTTCGGCACCGCGCACCGTGCCCACTCTTCGATGGTCGGCGTGAATCTCTCCCGTAAGGCCGCTGGTTTCCTCCTCGAAGCCGAGCTCAAGGCCTTCGATACCGTGCTCAACAACCCGCAGCGCCCGCTCCTCGCCATCCTCGGCGGTGCCAAGATCGCCGACAAGATCCCCCTCATTCGCAACCTCATCGAGAAGGCCGACGAGATCATCATCGGCGGTGGCATGGCCTACACCTTCCGCAAGGTCTGCGACGGCATGGAAATCGGTAATTCCCTCTACGACGCGGAAGGCGCCAAGATCGTCCAGGAGCTGCTCGACAAGGCCAAGGCCCGCGGCGTCAAGGTGACGCTCCCGGTCGACTTCCTTTGCGGCGACAAATTCTCGCCTGATTCCAATACCCAGCCTGCCACCATGCAGTCCGGCATTCCTGCCGGCTGGGAAGGCATGGATTGCGGTCCTGAATCCATCAAGCTGTACGAGGCCGCCATCGGCCGCGCCGGTACGGTGGTCTGGAACGGCCCGTGCGGCGTGTTCGAATTCGAAAAGTTCGCCGTCGGCTCCAAGGCCATGGCGGCGGCGGTGGCCCAGGCCACGGCTCGCGGCGCGATCACCATCGTCGGCGGCGGCGACACCGCCACGGCGGCCAAGAAGTTCGGCGTCGATACCAAGGTCTCCCACTGCTCGACCGGTGGCGGCGCTTCCCTCGAATACCTCGAAGGCAAGGTCCTCCCCGGCGTCGCGGCCCTCTCGGCCTGAACCGCGCCAGACCCTCGTCAATACGCACCCAAACCACTCCCATGTCCAAACGCACTCCTCTCATCGCCGGTAACTGGAAGATGAACAAGACGGCCACCGAAGGTACCGATCTCGTCAAGGCCATCGCCGCCGCCGTCGGCATCGAATCCGCCGTCCAGGTGGTCCTCTGCCCGCCCTTCACCGCGCTCTCCGCCGTCAGCGCCGCCGCTGAAGGCACCCACCTCGCCGTGGGCGCCCAGAACATGCACGACAAGACCAATGGCGCCTTCACCGGCGAAGTCTCGGCCGCCATGCTCCGCGACCTGCACGTCACGCACGTGATCCTCGGTCACAGCGAGCGTCGCAGCATCTTCGGCGAAGACGACGCTTTCATCAACCGCAAGGTCAACGCCGCGCTGGCCGCGTCCCTCAAGCCCATCCTCTGCGTCGGCGAGCTGCTCGCCGAGCGCGAAGCCGGCACCACGAACGCCGTCGTGAAGCGCCAGGTCGAGCTGGGTCTCGCCGGCGTGCCCGCAGGCAAGGCCGAACAGGTCATCATCGCCTACGAGCCCGTCTGGGCGATCGGTACCGGCAAGACCGCCACCCCCGCCATGGCCCAGGAAGTCCACGCCTTCATCCGCTCGCTTCTGGTCTCCCAGTTCGGCGCCGAGACCGCAGGCCGCGTCCGTATCCTCTATGGCGGATCGATGAAGCCCGACAACGCCGACGCCCTGCTCGCCGAGCATGACATCGACGGCGGCCTGATCGGTGGCGCCTCCCTTGAGGCCAAGAGCTTTGTCGACCTCGTCCAGAGCGCCGCGAAGTCCCTGACCCGCTAAGTCCGGACCTCCCTCCCTTAGGCCAGCGATTGGATTAGCCCCACTGGGCTTTTCCCTTCGCTGGCCTAATAGTTTGGAAGGTGCCTAATGGTCAGCAGGGCAGGCTTTAAAGGGATTATTTCAGTCGTTAAACTATAAGTTTATGATGTATAATAACTTATAGTTTTAATTTACACCCTATTCACAGGTTTCTCGCCCCTGAACTCCCAGGCTACCCCCGAAAAGCGACTAAAACCCCTTAAATTTGGGTTGCGAAGGGGTTCCGCCTTTCGTGCTTCTTCGGTCAAAAAACCCGCCAATCCATTCGTCTGAACGCGATGCGCAAGCTCCTCGAATTCCTCAACCGCCCGGCACCCCGTGGCAACTTCTTCTCCCGGGCGGTCAACGCCGCCCCGTTTCAGATCCTCGTCTGCCTGCTCATCACGGGCGTGGTCGTCGCGGCCGCGGTGAACGAGTATGCGACGAACAAGTATCTGAACGTTGGATACACTCCGGATCAGCCGGTCGCGTTCGACCATTCCTTCCACGCCGGACCCGATTCCGTCCTGGGTCTCGATTGTCGCTACTGCCACAACTACGTCGAAAATTCTTCGCACTCCAATGTCCCGACGACCAACACCTGCTGGAATTGCCATAGCCAGGTGAAGCCCGACAGCCCGGCGCTGGCCCTCGTCAAGAAGAGCATCGAGACCGGCGAGGCGATCCGCTGGGTCAAGGTCCACAAGGTGCCCGACTACGTCTACTTCAACCATGCCGTCCACGTGAACCGAGGCGTCAGCTGCGTCGAGTGCCACGGTCGCATCGACCAGCAGGTCGTCGTCGGCCAGCAGAAGTCCCTCAACATGTCCTTCTGCCTCGATTGCCACCGCAATCCTGAGCAGGCCCTGCGCCCGCTCGATAAGATCACCGACCTTGATTACA
Source organism: Verrucomicrobiota bacterium (assembly GCA_009924535.1). Classification (GTDB taxonomy): domain Bacteria; phylum Verrucomicrobiota; class Verrucomicrobiia; order Opitutales; family UBA953; genus UBA953. The sequence goes on along the minus strand of RFRI01000046.1, from coordinate 734 downwards.
AGGCAGCTTCGCCCGCCGCCCAGACCGAGGCCGGCTCGAAGTTCGTCCACGACTGGAAGGTCAATCCGCCCCAGAGCTGCTCGGGCTGCCACCGCTAATCCCCCACGCCTTTTCCGATGAGCAAGAAAGTTTTCGAACACCCCGTGGCCCAGCCCGGCGAGCCGACCGGTCCTTCCTACTGGCGTAGCCTCGAGGAGCGGAACAAGTCGCCCGAGTTCCGTACCCGCGCCGAACGCGAGTTCGTCGAAGGCGCCGCCGCCATCACCCACGTCGAGCGCCGCGAGTTCCTGATGCTCATGGGCGCTTCCTTCGGCCTCGCCGGCCTCGGCCTCGCCGGTTGCCGCGAGCCCCGCAACCACACGCTCCCTTACGCCAAGCAGCCGGAGAACACGATTCCCGGCGTCGCGACGTACTACGCCTCCTCCTTCCCCGGTGAGTTCGCCAACCAGCCGATCCTCGTCGAGACGCATCAGCACCGTCCGACCAAGATCGAAGGCAACCCGAGCCACCAGGCCAACGGCGGTGCTTCCTCGAAGTTCGCCCAGGCCAGCGTGCTCGACATGTACGATCCGGATCGCGCGCAGGCTTCCGTCGCCGCCGACGGTTCCGTGCTCTCCGTCGCGTCCGCCCGTGCGTTCGTGCGCGGTCTCGCCACCGCCGCCAAGGCCGACGCCGGCGCGGGCCTCGCCTTCCTCGCTCGCCCCTCCACTTCGCCGACGCGTGCTCGTCTCGTC
>RFRI01000450.1 GCA_009924535.1 Verrucomicrobiota bacterium | reverse complement strand
TGACGAAGGAGCTGCTGACGCGACTGGACCGTCCGGGCGTCCTCAACGACCCCAAGTCCATCCAACAATCGGTGGTCGAAGCCAAGGAAGCCCTTCGCCTCGGCGCCGAGATCCAGGTGCCGCAGGATGAAGCCTGGAAGCGCCTGCAGGCCTGCCTCGTGCGCGCGCAGTCCCTGACGGGCATCGAGGTGCGCCCGACGATGATCATCCCAGGCGAATGGCGGACCGGCGAATCCGGACCGAACTCTCCTTCGCAGGCCGACTTCCCGCTCTCCCGTTCAGCCGCCGACGCCGTGACGAAATTCGTCGAAGCCTCCGGCGCGACGCAGCGCGAGTCCGTGCAGATCCGCATCCGCCTGCTGCCCTTCACCTCCGCCCATCTCCGCGACGACCGGACGAAGTACCTCAACGGCGAGATCCGCCGCACGCCCCAGGCCACCTGGATCGAATCGACCCCCGAACCCGGAAAGATTCCGGCGATCGGCATCGGACTGAGCAATCGTCGCAACGAGGCATCGCTCAACTTCCCCACCGGCGAAGGCGCCCGGATCGGCGCCAATCGGCTGATCGAAGTGATGCTCCCCAAAGGCGACCGGCAGTGCTTCGCGCTCATCGGCGACCTCAAGGCCCTGCAGCCGCTGAACCTTGGCCCCGACGCGTTGCTGCTCGATGCTGATTCCGGCGTCATCCGTCCCGCCGCCTGGGCCGAAAGCGCGGTCAACGCCTTCATCTGGACCAACGGCTCGATCGGACTTTATCCGGACGGCCACGAGTTCCCCGACCGCGACCTGCCTTCGATCCGCGCCACCCGCTCGATGCTCGATACCGACATCATCCGGCTTGAGGGCAAGCAAGGCCCCGGAACACCTCCCTACGAGATCGTCGCCGGCCGCCGGAAGCTCTTCAAGGATGGCAAGTTCATGCAGGCCGGCGCCCCTTGGTCGATCCAGGCCGTCGACGCCAACGGCGCCGCCGGTCCGCGCCTCCTCGAGTTCCGCTGATCCATGCAGGTCGAACGACTCATCGCCCGCATCCGCGGCCAGCTCGAGCTCGGCACCCCCGACCTGGAGGCTCGCTCCCTCGCCGGCGAATACGCCGTCCTCTGTCAACGCGCCCGCGAACGCCTCGAGCAGTGCGCGACGCTCGTGCGCAGCGGCAATGAGCATGCCGCGTTCCAAGCCGCCGAATCCGACCCCGACCTGCTGGGCCTCTGCGCCCTGCTGAGCTTCGCGGAGTCCGATCGCTGGCACGCCCTCTGCCGTGAGCGCGGCCTGCCGGCCGGCTTCCCGCTCGACGGCCAGCACGTCCTCGCCGTCGAAGGCCTCTACGGCCGCGAGATCGGCGAAAGCCACCCGCTCTACCGCGATTACCGCGACGCCATCCGCCGTCGCGAAGAAGACCGCGCCCTTTCGGTGTTGCGCTCGATCGTCCGCATCAACCCGGACGACCCTAACGCCCGCTCCGAACTCGC
>RFRI01000449.1 GCA_009924535.1 Verrucomicrobiota bacterium | reverse complement strand
CCAAGGTCAGCGGGACGGGGCCGTTCTGACGGCCGGCTTCGATCTGCCCTTGGACCTGCAATCTGAGCGCGACCCGCCAGCGCTCCTCGACGGTGAGCAGGCCGTAGTCGTAATCCGGGTCGTCCGCCGCGGTGTCGCGTAGCTCGGTCTTGGCGTAGCGCCGCCACTTGGCCAACCAGACGTTCCATTGGTCGGTGCCTCGGAGGGGGGGCTTACCCAGCCAGTCAGGGAGGTCTTCACGCATCAATAATAGGGGTCTTTTGTCCCTGATATGCCTTGTTTGGGGTGTATGGCAAGGTAAAGGTGAAATAATGTTCACTACACTGGGGTCAGTTCCCTATCCCCGATGGGCTCACCCCTCAAAAAAACCTCATTAAATTGGATTTTTCGTCGAACTATTCCCGGGGTTTGGTGTTATCCAAGACGTACCCCTTATTCCAGTGATCAGCACCCATTCGACCCCACGTGAAGGGCGGGCCTCCTTGCCCCTTTTCTATCTGCTCATCGCGGCCGCCTTGGCCCCGACCCTGAGCTTCGCGCAGGTCGCTCCGGCGCCTGCCGCCGCGCCGGCTCCGGTCGCCGGCGTCGCCGCCGCGGTCCCGCTCCCGGGGCTCAGCGGATCCGACCAGGTCGGTCCGGTCATCCTGCGCGATGAGACCGTCGCCCAGGTGCTCGACCTGATGCAGCGCTGGACGGGCAAATCCATCCTCCGCCCGCAGGCGCTCCCCGCCAGCGTCTACACGCTCTCGCTCCCGGCTTCGATCACCCGCGACGAAGCGCTCCTCGCCCTCGAGACGCTCCTCAACCTCAACGGCATCGCCGTCATCCAGCAGGGCGACAAGTTCCTGAAGGTCGTCCCGAACCTCGTCGCGAAGTCCGAATCCCCGGCGCTCATCGCCGGGTCGACCCTCACGCTGCCCCCCAGCGGCCGTATCGCCACGAAGATCTACACGCTCAAGCACGCCAACGCGCAGGAGTTCGTCACGCAGATCACCGCGAGCCTCAATACGACCCTCGCCTCGCCGCCCATCTTCTTCGGTCGCAACAACGCCTTCCTGATCACCGACTCGATCACGAACCTCCAGAAGATCGAGAAGCTCGTCGAGCAGCTCGACCGTCCGCAGCTCGACCTCGTCGTGACCAAGAGCTACACGCTCAAGAACGCGATGGCCACCGACATGGTCGCGAAGCTCACCGCGATGCTCCGCACCCCGCAGGTCGCCTCCGGCGGCGCGCCTTTCCGCCTCAGCACGGGCACGACCTTCCTGGCCGACGAACGCACCAACCGCGTCCTGCTGATGGGTTCCGCCGACCAGCATGACTTCTTCGACAAGCTGATCGACACGCTCGACCAGAAGTCGAACCCGAACACGAAGACCGACGTGATCTTCCTCCGCCACGCCGACGCCCAGCAGGTCGCGACGCTCGTCACCTCCCTCGTCACCGGCCAGACCACCGCCTCCGCCCGTGC
>RFRI01000448.1 GCA_009924535.1 Verrucomicrobiota bacterium | reverse complement strand
CGAAGCCGCCAAGGCCAAGGTCGCCGAAGCCGAACTCGCCCTCGAACAGGCCACCGCCGAAGCCGCCGCGGCCCGCGCCCAGGCTGAGAAGAACCTGAAGTCCGTCGAAGCCCGCCGCGCCGCCCTCGCCGGTTCCGAAGGCAAGGTCGGCGCCGCCAAGGCCACCGTCGCCAAGGCCAAGGCCGCCGCGAAGACTTCCGACGATCGCCTCGCCCAGCTCGAGCAGAACTACGCCGCCGAGATCAAGTCCCTGAACGAAGCACAGGCCAACTCCACCGCCGCGATCAAGGCCCTCAACGCCCGCGCCGACGAGCTCGCGCGCGCCGCCAACACCTCCACCGCCGCCGCCAAGGCCGAAGCCGCCAAGGGCCTCGCCGACCTGCAGAAGGCGCTCGAAGAACAGAAGGCCGAAGCCGCCAAGGCCAAGGAAGCCCTCGCCAAGGCGAAGGCCGCCGCCGCGAAGGATTCTTCCGCCGCCGCCGCCAAGGCCGTCGCCAAGGCGAACGAAGACCTGAAGGCCCTCCAGTCCAAGGTCGAAGACGCCGAGAAGGCCGCCGCCGCCGAGAAGGCCGCCGGCGAAGCCAAGGTCGCCGAAGCCATCAAGAACGCGGAGAAGGCCGTCGCCGACGCCAAGGCCGAAGCGGCCAAGTCCCTCGCCGACGCCAACAAGACCGCCGAGAAGAGCCTGGCCGACGAGCGCCTCGCCGCCGAAGCCAAGCTGGCCGAAGCCAACAAGACCCTCGAAGCCGCCAAGGCCGAGTCCGCCAAGGCCCTCGCTGACGCCAACAAGGTCCTCGCCGACGCCAAGGCCGACGCCGACGCCAAGGTGGCCGAAGCCAACAAGGTCGCCGCCGCCGCCAAGGCCAAGGCCGACGAGCTGAAGTATTCCGAATTCAACGCCCGCTACGCGCTGCTCGAAAGCAAGCGTCGCACCAAGGCGATCACGGACGAAGAGTACAAGGCCTCCCTCTCCGAGCTCCGCAAGGAACTCGGCCTCTGAGCCGGACGTCGCTCCGCCTTGAAAAGCCCGGCCGCTCGGCCGGGCTTTTTTGTTGGAAGGCAAGCCGGGGCAGGCACCTTAACGTCCCTATGTCGGACACGCTCTCCCGCACGCCTCTCTTCGCCCTGCACGTCGAACTCGGCGGGCGCATCGTCCCCTTCGCGGGCTGGGAGATGCCGGTGCAATATTCCGGCATCATCGAAGAACACATGGCGGTCCGCCAGGCGGCCGGCCTCTTCGACGTCTCGCACATGGGCGAAGCCCGCGTCCGCGGCCGCGACGCCGCGAAGTTCCTCGACGGGATCATGACCAACGAGATGGCCACCATCAAGGTGGGCATGGCCCGCTACACGGTGATGTGCCAGCCCGACGGCGGCTGCGTCGACGACCTGATCGTCTACCGCCTCGCGGAAGATGAATTCCTGATCTGCCTCAACGCCTCGAACGCGCCGAAGGATATCGCTTGGATGCGCGC